>JADYYC010000435.1 GCA_020853835.1 Anaerolineales bacterium | reverse complement strand
TTGGCTTCCGAACCGCTCGCCCGTTTGGGCAGGATGCTCCCCAGGTGGGCAAACACCAGCGCTAAAACCATGAAGAGGGGGTGCTCAAGCGCAAAGAAACGCAATTCCTCGGCGCTCATCGCGGCCGAAAAGTTCTGCAACGCAGAGCGCGTGATCGGGCTGAAGAGAAAATACAACAGCAGGCCGAGCACCAACTGCACGTCCACCGAGATCGCAAAGAAAGAACCCAGTTTGTGGTTGAGCGGTTTCCACTCCCCTTTGCCCAGCCAGCCGAGCCAGGCCAGCACGGCCGCGGCGATCCCCAGGATCAGCGCCAGCCAGCGTAACACACTGTGTAGACCCAAAATCAACATATACATTTGGAACAGCCTCCTTTGGCAACGATAATCAGATAGCCTGGCCCAAGGGCGTGGGCCCTTCCATCGCCCGGGCGCCCGAGGCGCGCCGCGCATGAGCCGGCCTTCAAACAGTACATTTCAGACCATTATATGCAGTTATGCCAAAGGTGTAAACTCGAAAAGCCCGGCCTGCCTCAAACCTGGCATGAAATCTGTGATACGATTCACACAGCCTTCTTTCAACTCTTCTTTGGGAGGATCCATAATGGACATCGCCGATGCGGAGATTTTACCGCTGTCGCTGGAACACGGCTTCTGGACCTGGTCGGCCCAGGGGAAGGTCGACCCGATCCCCGTGCAGCGCGCCAAGGGCGTTTACTTCTGGGACGTGAACGGCAAGCGCTACCTGGATTTCAACTCTATGGTGATGTGCGTCAACATCGGGCATGGAGACGAACGCGTCGCCGAAGCCATCGCCGCCCAGGCGCACGAGCTGGCGTTCGCCGGCCCGCCGATGGCGACGCGCCCGCGCGCGCTTTTGGGCAAGCTGCTGGCCGAGATCACCCCGGGGGACTTGAACCGCTTTCTCTTCACCCTGGGCGGGGCCGACGCCAACGAGAACGCCATCAAGCTGGCGCGCGCCTACACAGGGCGGCACAAAATCCTGGCGCGCTACCGCTCTTATCACGGCGCTACCGCGGGGGCGATGGCCGCCACCGGCGACCCGCGCCGGGTGGCCTGGGAGCCAAACCTGATGCCGGGCGTGGTGCACTTCTTAGACCCCTACCGCTACCGCTCCACATTCCACCGGGCCAACCCGGATATCTCAGACGCCGATTTCTGCCAGGATTACCTCAACCACCTCGAGGAGATCATCCTGTACGAGGGGCCTGGGACGATCGCCGCGCTGCTGCTGGAAACCGTCACCGGCACGAACGGCGTGATCATCCCTCCGGACGGTTATCTGCAGGGCGTGCGCCGGTTGTGCGATAAATACGGCATCCTGTACATCGCCGACGAGGTGATGGCCGGCTTTGGCCGCACCGGGAAATGGTTTGCGGTCGATCATTGGGGGGTCGTGCCAGATTTGATGACGATGGCGAAGGGGCTCACCTCCGGCTATGCCCCGCTCGGCGCCGTGGCGATCCGCCCCGAGATCGCCGAGTTCTTCAACCAGCGGGTTTTTCAGGGCGGGCTGACATTTAACTCCCACCCGATCTCGCTCGCCGCGGCGATCGCCAACATCCAGGTCATGCAGCAGGACCGCCTGGTGGAACACGCCGCAGCCATGGGCCCCGTCCTGCACCGCATGCTCACCGATCTGGGGGAAAACCACCCTTCGGTCGGAGAAGTGCGCTCGATCGGGCTGTTCGGGATCATCGAACTGGTCAGAGACCGGCGCACGCGCGAGCCGCTGGCGCCCTTCAACGGCTCCAGCGCAGCCATGACCGCCTTCCGGAAGTTCATGCTCGACCGCGGCGTCTACCTCTACACCCACTGGCACACGGCGCTGGTGATCCCGCCTTTGATCATCGATGAGGAACAGTTAAGAGAGGGTTTTGCGGTCCTGGACGAGGCGCTGGAGATAACCGACCGCGCGGCGGGCGCCTGAGCCCCCTGCCGGGGCATCGGGGCGGCTTAGAGGCGGTCGATCTCCTGGCTCAGGATGCGGCGCAGGACCGCCAGCGAGGCCGCGTAGGTTGAATCCATCCCCATATAGGAGAGGCTCCCCGCCCCCAGGTTCTTCCCCTTGCCCAGCGGGGTGTCCGAGGCGTAGTGGATCATCCCCACGTCAAAGGGCGCCCCGTATAAGTTGACGATTTCGTTCACGGGGTGGCGGGTGGGCCGGAACATCTCGAAGATGGCCGAGAGGTACGGCCCCGCTTCCATCTCGATGACGGTGTAGCCCTCGCGATAAAAGACGTCCATGTAATCGGCCGTCTGCAGGAACGTCCCCTGCACCGTCACGGCTTTCTGGTTGTCCAACACGGTGCCAAAGACCAGGTCGGGCGCTACGTCCGCGGCCGAAAAACAGTTGCCAAAGATGTAGGTGTTCCTCGAGTGCTCATCGTGAACGACGTTCGAGATCATGACGTCCCCGATCACCGCGTTGAGCGTCGCCGCCTTCCCCATCATATAAATGCCCAGCACTTCCCCAACGTTGGATGAAATCTCCGCCAGGATGTTGTAAGCCGCCAACCCCAGAGGGTAGTCGATGTTGAGGATCAGGGCGTTGCTGGAGGCCAGTTTACTCACGCCGGGGCCCAACCGCACGCGCGGGTCTGCCAGCCCCAGGTCGAGGCTGGCGATTTCGATGACCTGCGCCTCGACGTCAAAGGAGCGCTTGCTCGGGATGCGCGCGATCCCGTGCTGGCGCTCGAAGTCGTGCTGCTCGCGGGCCAAAGCGTGCCCGCTCTGTTCTTGCTGCGCTTTGCGCAGCAGGTAGTAAAGAAAATTCTCCCGGCTGCCGCTGGTTACGCCGCTCTGGATATCCGCCCACTCATTTCGCAGACCGGCGTACCCCGGCTGGTCGAGGTACTTGACCAGCGCCCGCTCCCGCTGCATGGCAAACCCCGAGAGGAGGTTCGCCAGGCTGTGCACATTGCTCGAAACGAAATAGACCGGGCGCTCGACGATATCGGGCCGGGCGCTGGCGATGTTCTCCCACCAGGCGATGCGCGCCCGGCGGTATTCGCTCAGCGAGCCGCTCAGCAGGTGCACCTTCAAGTCGCACTGCGACCGGGCGATATGCGCCAGGTTCGCGGCGAGGTCGCGATCCCAGATTGCGTGCAGCCGCTCGAAGTCTTCTTCGGGGATCTCGAGCAGGTCCCGCAGCCGGGTGAGGTCGCTCAACCCGGAGCCGAAATCCCCTTTTTGGAGCGCGGCGGGCAGGCGCCGGAAGCGAAAATGGAGCTTGTTCCATTCGATCTGGTAAGCCGTGAGGAGCGGGATCACGTCGTCGATGTCCGAACGGCTGGCGATAAAACAGGCCAGCGTGTCTTTGCCGTCAAAAAAACAGCGCCGCCGGCGAGCAACGCTGAAGACCTCTTCCCAGTTGCGGACATCCCCCAGCCCGGATTTGATAAACACGGCCGCGTCCTGCCCCAGGACGACCCGCTTCACGTCTGGCATACAGCCTGGGAGGCGCAGAATCGAGTAGAAAAACGCCGCCATATCCGAGGCGGGGTCGCGCGCACGGGGGTGGAGCAGCGAATTCATCCCCGCGTGAACCTCCTCCAGGGTGCGGATTTTCACCTCGGCAGAAGAGCGCAGCAGCGAATAATAGGTGCGCGTATAGAGCTCGACTTCTTCGGTTTCGGTGGTAGGGACGGTCCGCTCCATGAGTTATCTCAAGTCCGCGCGCGGTCATGCACTCCGGAGGCAGCTTAAAAGCGGCGCTTCGGCTTCTCGGGCAGGGGCCGGTCGCGCACGGGCGGCGAATCCAGCGGCGTGTACCGGCCCGGCCCTGCGAGCCCAAAGACGATCGAGTAAACAAACATGATCACGGCAAAGCCAAACAGCAGCAACAGGGCCGTGACCAGCAGGTTGGCAAAAAAGTGGGGCACGGCAATGTTGACCGTTGGGATCGTGTACGTCTGTGTCAGGCCCCCGGGCAGCGGATACCATTTCTCGGTCATAGCCATCGCCACCAGGATATCGGCGATGAGATAAGCCATCACCGGACCGATCAAGAGCAGCAGGCATCCGACCCCCCGCCACACAGGATGGATCTTCCAGGGCGGAGGAGGCGGAGGCGCCTGCCCGGCCAATCTGCCGTATTTACCCATGCGTCACCTCCATCGTGCTGGCTTTTTCGATCGCTTGCACAATCTTGTAATATCCCGTACAGCGGCACAGGTTCCCCGTGATAGAGCGCTTGATTTCTTCCGGCGTGGGGGCTGGTTTTTCCTCCAGCAATTTCACCGCCGACATGACAAACCCCGGCGTGCAATAGCCGCACTGCACCGCGCCTTCCTCGATGAAAGCCTGCTGCACGGGGTGCAGCTCCCCGTCCTTCGCCACGCCCTCGATCGTCACGATCTCAGCGCCGTGGGCGCGCACCGCCGGGACCAGGCAGCTCATCACGGCGCGCCCGTCCAGGAACACCGTACAGGCGCCGCATTCCCCTTCGGCGCAGCCTTCCTTCGTGCCGGTCAGCCCCGCCTCTTCGCGCAGCAGGCGCAGCAGGGTCTTGTTTTGCCCGCTGTCGAAGGTGTACTCTTTGCCGTTGATGCGCGTCACGATCGGCGTGCCCCGGCGGTGCAGGCTGCGCGCCGGCAGGCGCTGTGCGAAATCGTATTTTTCTTTGCCCCAGAGCAGGACCGGGTCGTTCGGGAAGCCCTCCCGTTCCGTCCCGTTTCGAATCCCCGCCAGGCAGCGCTTCACGCACACCCGCACCATCTCGTCCCGGTAGGCGGCTGAGCTGCGGATGTCGTCGATCGGGCTGGCGGAGCGCTGCGCCAGGAGGGCCGCCTCCAGGACGGTCTCTTCGGTCAGGGTCCGTCCTGTCAGGTAGGCTTCGGCCTCGCCGGCGCGGGTGATGGTCGGGGTGACCGAGCCGAGCGTGATCACGGCGGCGGTGATTTCGGCGCCCGCGCCAGCCTGCGGGTCCTCCCCGCCAAAGGTGAGCACGGCCGCGGCGTTGACCACCGAGATGGCCTGAGCGCGGCGCAGCCCCAGCTTGAAAAACATGCCGCGCTGGTTTGGCTGCATCGCGGGCACGACGATGTCCACCAGCATCTCATCCGGCTGTATCGCCGTCCGCCGCACGCCGAGGAAGAAATCCTTAAGCGGGAGCAAACGGCTGCCACGAGTGGAGCTCAGCCGGACGCTCGCCCCAAGCGCCATCAAGGGGGTGATAGTGTCGTTGGCGGGCGAAGCGGTGATCAGGTTGCCCGCCACCGTACCGCGGTTGCGGATCTGTGGCGCGCCCACTTCCCAGCAGGCCTGGGCAAGCGGGAAGAGCCGCTCGACGACCAGCTTGGAGGCGACGCACTGGTTGTGCGTGACCATCGGGCCGAGATGGATGAGCTCGTCTTCGTCCATCACGATCTCATCCAGACATGGCACACGGGTGATGTCGATCA
>JADYYC010000434.1 GCA_020853835.1 Anaerolineales bacterium | reverse complement strand
TCTCCCTGGATCATTTGAGCTGATTCGCCTGACCATGGGCGATTGGGATGACCTGGCCCCCGCAGTAAGCCCAGATGGTCACAAGCTGGCTTTTGCCTCAAACCGCAGTGGGCAATACGATCTTTATCTAATGGACCTTGATACTGGCAAATTAGAACAGCTTACCAATACCAGAGAATATGAATCTAGCCCGAGTTGGTCGCCGGATGGGTTATGGATTGCCTACGAAGCCTATCTTGACGATGAAACGGGCGGGAACCTCGAAATCGCGATTCGCCCAATCGATGGGTCACAGCCGCCCATCCGGTTGACGAACGACCCGGCAGCCGACTTCTCACCGGCCTGGTCGCCTGGCGGGCGGCAGATCGCGTACGTATCGACGACCTCTGGCGATATGGAAATCTGGCTCTCGGACTTGGATAAGAGCGAGGATCGCAATCAGAACCTGAGCAATTTGCCGTACAGCAACGAAAAACACCCCGCCTGGTCGCCTGATGGAACCAAAATACTCTGGTCATCCGAGGGACCCGATGGGATCGATCGCTTGCAGATATGGGATACACAGCAGCCAGACCTCAAGCCCCGCCTCTTGGAGGCTGGAAGCTGGCCGGTGTGGAGCGCTGACGGGCAGCAAGTCATGACGACGTTCGTTACGCCCGGTCAGACCTATCTCACGGGTTACAGCCTTAGCGATCAGGCCGTGATCGCGCCGCTGTTACGGTTGAGCGGTGATGTCCTGGGGATCAGTTGGGGAAAGGGCGATATTGCTGGATCGCTGTGGCAGGAATTCTTACCGGTCGCTTTGTCTACCATGCCGCCGTTGTGGTTGCCGCGAACACAAGAAGACCTGGTCGAGTCGCAAGGACGATCATCGATGGTTGACCTCGAAGGTGTCCGTGCGCCGCTGCCGATGTTGCAGGACAAAGCAGATGAAGCGTTCGCTGCCTTGCGATCTCGGTTGGTAGAGGAGATCGGCTGGGACTATCTGGGTATTCTGGAAAATGCCTATGTCCCGCTTACTTCTCCGCTGGAGCCAGGTTTTATCGATGATTGGCTTTATACGGGCCGGGCAATACAGGTTAATCCAGCTCCTCTACAAGCTGGATGGATGGTGTTAGCTAAAGAAAGCTATGGCCCCGAGACCTATTGGCGGATCTATCTGAAATCACGCTATCAGGATGGCTCGCAAGGCGCTCCGCTGCAAGCGCTGCCTTTTGATCCATTCGCGCGACATTCGGGTGATCCTCTGGTTTATGAAAATGGCGGGTATCAAAGCCGGGAGGTTCCATCTGGATATTGGGTCGACTTCACTCGCCTCGCCGGCGAATACGGATGGGAACGCTTGCCTTCTTTGAGCACCTGGAAGAGCGCCTTTTCAGGATTGCGTTATAACGAGTATTACTTGGGCGAGGGACTAGACTGGTTTTCAGCCATGCTGGAAGTCTACCCACGTATTGCGTTGAACACCTCCACGCCTGTGTTATCACCCACGCCCTCCGCCACCCCTACCAACACGCCCACGTTCACTCCTACCAACACGCGCACCCCTTACATGTCGCCCACACCGACGGTCACCAGCACCCGGCGGCCTACCTCTGCGGCAATCCCGACGCAGACAAAAAGACCCAAGGACTAGGTTGGTGGAGAATGAGGCGGCCAATAATATTCATATTATGTCTGACCCTGCTTACCGGCTTGACGGGCTGCCGGCCTGAGGGAACGCTGGAAAGACAGCTTGAGGAACGAAGCCCCGCAGACCCATCGGTCGCGAAGGCTGAACTTCCCGCCAGCCTTCCCACTCCGACGCCGGTTCTGGCTGACACACAAAGCCTGATCCTCGAAGATCAGTCAAATATCGTTGCGCAGCCACCCGCAGATCTGGCGCCTCTGGAATTTGTCTTTCCCACATTTGACGCTCAGACGGTCTCATTCTGGCGCCCACCGCTCTACCCATTACCATGGGAGCCGACGCCGTCGGATCATTTTTATTTCACCCGTCCTATTGGGGCGAACGATGTCAATTGGCCGTTAGCGCGTTATCGGTATGGTTACCTGCTGTATTCCGAGCCCCACACCGGGATCGATATCCCGGCGCCGAAGGGCGCGCCCATCATGGCCGCCGGATCTGGAACGGTTATTCATGCCGGGTATGGCTTATATTTTGTGAGCGATATATATAAGGATCCATACGGAATCGCGGTAGCGATAAAGCATGATTTTGGATATAAGGGCAAGGTGCTGTACACGGTTTACGGCCATCTGGACCGAGTTGATGTGTATCGAGGGCAGCGGGTGAACGCGGGCGACATCTTGGGGGTAGTGGGCGAGACTGGAAAAGTGTCCGGGCCGCACCTCCACCTTGAAGTGCGCATAGGCGATAACACCTTCTTTAGCTCGCGCAACCCTGAATTGTGGATTGCCCCCCCGGTAGGTTGGGGGGTATTGATCGGGCGTGTAATGGAATCTAACGGGCGGAAGATACCTCAGTTGAAAGTCCGCCTGGTGAGCTTGGAAAGCAACAAGGTCTATGAAGCCATCACATATGCACAAGGGGCGATCAACGTTGATGAATATTACGATGAAAACCTCGTGCTGGGCGACATCCCCGCCGGGAAATATTGGTTGTTCCTGGACTTCACAGGTCAAACCATAAAAACCGAAATCGAGATCTTGGCTGGGCAGGGCAATTTCTTTACTTACCGTTCGACACGGGGTTTCGATTTTACACGGCCAAAAGAAAAATTGCCTGCGTTTAACCCTCCTACCGCGATGGAGCAAGCAGACGGCAGCAGCTCTCAGACTGCCCCTTGACAAATAGAACGCTTGTGCTAAACTAACTCTGGCTTACAGCGCCATTCTGGTATCATGCTGTTTGCGTTTTAGATCAGAAATGTTCCAATCACGCTGAGGAGAAAAGGGTCTTATGGCTAAAAAGGGTACGCCAGTCACACCAGCACAATACATCGAGCCGGAGGATAGCGCTCGAAAAGTCGCGTTGGATAAAGCGGTCAGCGATATTACAAAACGATATGGCGACGGCGCAATTATGCGATTGGGCGAAGCGCACCAGCTCACGCTTGACGCGATCCCAACCGGCGCTTTATCGCTCGACATTGCGCTAGGCGTTGGAGGTGTGCCGCGCGGCCGGATAACGGAGATCTATGGCCCCGAATCGTCGGGGAAAACTACGATTTGCCAGCACATTGTGGCCGAAGCTCAGAAGCTGGGGGGGACGTGCGCTTATATCGATATGGAACATGCTCTGGATCCGACGTATGCCGCGCGTTGTGGGGTGAATGTGGAGAGTCTCTTGATCTCACAGCCGGATACGGGTGAGCAGGCGCTTGAAATCACAGAAACGCTGGTGCGGTCAGGCGCTGTAGATGTCATTGTGATCGATTCCGTTGCGGCGCTCGTGCCGCGTGCGGAAATCGAAGGCGACATGGGCGACTCTCCGATGGGCATGCAAGCGCGCCTGATGTCTCAGGCGCTGCGAAAGCTTTCTGGCGCAATCAAGCAAACCAATACCGCGGTCGTCTTTACAAACCAGCTGCGCCAAAAAATTGGGGTGATGTTTGGCAACCCAGAGACGACAACCGGGGGGATGGCGTTGAAGTTCTATGCCTCCGTGCGCCTGGATGTGCGGCGCATCCAGAGCATAAAACTTGGGGCGGAGATCATTGGCAGCCGGACGCGCGTAAGGGTGGTGAAAAATAAAGTCGCAGCCCCATTCCGCACCGCAGAATTCGATATTATGTATAACGAGGGCATTTCACGTTTTGGCGATCTGATCGACCTGGCTACCGGTCTGGATATCGTTGTAAAGCGAGGCTCTTTCTATTCGTATGGAGATATCCGGCTTGGTCAGGGCCGCGAAAATGCCAAAGATTTCCTCAAACAGAACCTCGATCTGGCTGACGAGATCGAGCTTGCGGTGCGCCAGCGAGCCGTTGAAGGGCAACTGACGTTTGGCTCTGGCAGCGAAGATGAAGATGACGCATCCGCTGATCAAGAAACCTAGATTTGATCCGAAATTGTGAATGCCCCTAGCCTTAATATAAAGCTGGCTTCATTTTTCTTCGCTGGGGTCATGATGGTTGTTTCTCTTTATGGCTGCGCAGGGCGGGCAAAACCAATTAGCCTGGAGAAGACACCGACAAGCAGAGCTTCTCTTACCCGCGAAGCGACCTGGAAGCCGACGACGGAGTCCACGCCAGGGTTAATACCCAAAACCGCGCCAGCCGCCGTTGACTTGCCGACGGCGGTAAGTGTCAGGCCGACCTCAACACTGGATTGTGTCAACGGGCTGCAGTTCGTAACGGATTTAACCGTACCCGATGGGACGCTGATCGCTCGAGGGGCGCAGGTTGATAAGCGCTGGCAGGTGAAGAACTCCGGAACCTGTAATTGGGACCAGCGGTATTCGCTGGTTTTGATCGCGGGCACAGAGCTCGGGATGCCCAGAAAACAAGCGCTCAATCCGGCGCGGTCAGGCTCAGAAGTTGTGATCCGAATGATATTGACTTCTCCAATGAGCCCTGGGACGTATACAAGCGCCTGGCAGGCGTTTGGGCCAGACGGAGAGCCCTTTGGAGATGTGATCTACGTGCAATTTCAGGTGAACTAAAACCGGCTGGCGATTTTGCATCCAGCCGGTTTCATATCCATTATCTCAATTCGGTTAGCCAGGCACAACTAAGTTTCGTCATTGCTGACGTCGAGTTCTTCGAGCTTTCCTGTGGCGGAGTAGATGGTTCGCTCGCAGATATTGGTTACTCGATCGGCCATTCTTTCCAGGTTATGGGCAACCCACATCAGCAAATTAGCCTGTTCCGCGGTGGAGGGATTCTTGATGATGACAGCAATCAGATGTTCGTATACCTGCTTGTACAGGGCGTCGACCTCTTTATCTTCGATCGGGATAGAGCGCGCGGATTCGACATCCAGATTGACGAAGGCGGTGATTGCTCGATGGAGCATGTTCACCACCAGTTCGCCCATCTTGGGGATATCGACGAGGGGCTTGATGTGCGGCTGGTCGCCGATCAGGATGCAGATTTTTGCAATGCCCTTGGCATAATCACCCATGCGCTCGAGTTCACCCACCACTTCGAGGATGGAAGCTGCCATTCGAAGATCACCGGCCATAATGGGTTGTTGCGTGGCGATCATAACGATCACATCGTTTTCCAACTCAAAGCGGCGTGCATTAATGCGCTTGTCAAACTCATAGACGTTCTTAGCCGATTCAAGGTCGCGTCGCTCGAGCGCATCGACAGCGTTGAGTGTTGAAGATTCGACCATGCTATCCAGGACAAGGATTTCATCAAGCAGGTGACGTATTTTGCGGTCAAGGGTTTCTCGTGCCATATCGCTTCCTCGAAGGTTTATACCTGATAATATATCATGTGAACAACGATCCAAGAGGTCCTGATCGACGCCTTATCCAAATCGACCCTCTACGTAATCTTTGGTTCGGCCATCTTTCGGATTGATGAACAGCGCGTTCTCCGGAGCGAATTCGATCAACTCGCCTTGAAGAAAGAAGGCTGCGTAATCCGCCATGCGGGCTGCTTGTTGGATGGACTGTGGGACAAGCACAATGGTATAGCGCTGCTTTAGATCTTGCAGGGTGGCTTCGACCTTGGAAGTAGAAATTGGATCCAGTCCCGAGGTTGGCTCGTCCAACAGGATGACCTCTGGTTCCAACATCAGGCTGCGCGCCAGGCACAGGCGCTGTTGTTGACCACCTGAAAGAGCCGTGGCGGATGTATCGAGCCGGTCTTTCACTTCATCCCATAAGGCAGCCTGGCGCAGGCTGCGCTCGACGGATGTCATGAGAATGTCTTTATTCTTCTCGCCCTTCAATTCCAAGGGGTAGGTCAGGTTTCCACGGATGGTGAGCGGCAGAACGATCGGGCGGGCAAAGACCATCCCCACTCTGCGCCTTAATTCGATCACATCTACTTTTTTATCATAGATATTTAAGTAGTTGCCGTTTTCATCGGCCAGGAGGATCTCACCCGAAATGGATATGACATCGGCGAGATCGTTCAACCGGTTGATCGCTCGAAGAAGAGATGACTTGCCGCCTCCAGCGGGGCCAAAGAAAACCATAATGGCGTTGGCTGGTATTTGGAGGGTAATTTCATGAAGCGATTCGGTTCCATCCGAATAGTTTAAAGAAAAATTCTGGATGAGAATCTTATTCACGACTTTCACCATTGGCGGCGTGCCCGCGCGCGCGATCGAATAACGGTTGCAAACAGGTTCATACCTAATACTAAAATCAAAAGCACCAACGCGGTCCCGTATTGAATACCCTCGGGCATACCGGGAACCTGAGTGGATATCACATATAGATGATATGGCAGCGCCATGGTCTGATCAAACGGAGATCTTGGCAATTGCGGCAGGTAAAAAGCGGCCACGGTAAAGAGGATCGGGGCAGTCTCACCAGCCGCACGCTCAAGCCCAAGAATGACGCCCGTTAAAATCCCAGATTGAGCTTGTGGCAGGACGATGCGGTGGATCGTTTGCCACTTGGTTGCCCCCAATGAGATGCTGGTTACCCTGAAGGAGTGCGGGACTGTGCGGAGCGCTTCCTCGGATGTGCTGATGATGACGGGGAGGTTCATAATCGCCAGGGTAAGCGCGCCGGCGATTATGCTGGTGCCAAATTTCAATGTGATGACGAACAAACCCAGCCCAAACAACCCGTATACAACCGAGGGAATGCCGGCAAGGGTGATGATTGCGATGCGGATTATCTGAGTGACCCGGTTGACGGGGGCATATTCAGACAGATAAATTGCAGCCGCGACGCCGATCGGAACCGAAAAAAGCGCTGTGCCGAGAACCAGGTAAATCGTTCCGACGATCGCTGGCCAAATGCCGCCGGATTTCATCCCGTTGTAGGGAAATCCAAAGATGAACTCTGGTGTGAGAGTCTGAAACCCTCGAATAACCACGACGCCGATGATAAGAAAAATGGGAATTACGGTGAACAGCGCAATGCCCAATAACAACAAAAATCCGGCGCGTTGAATTCTGTTTCGTGAAACGGAACTGGATGAATGGGCTGATTTTTCGATTTCTTTAGGCATGACAAACCTGATGGTCACTCATTACGACAAAATACGCTCCGCTCGCTGGCGCTTTCTAAATACCACGGATGCGGCGATTAAGTTGATTGCCAGTGTGATCAAGAAAAGTGTTATGCCGATTAAGAACAACACATGATAATGCGCGCTCCCGGTGGCAACTTCGCCCATTTCCGCGGCAATCGTTGCCGTCATTGTCCGCACTGGCGCAAACAGGCTGGATATTCCTCTTGGGATGACCGGGGCGTTGCCGGTGACCATAAGGACGGCCATTGTCTCGCCAACCGTGCGCCCGATGCCAAGCATACATGCGGTGAGGACGCCCGTCCGCGCGGCCGGCAGCGTCATATGCCAGATAGTCTGCCACTCTGTTACGCCCAAAGCGATCGACGCATCGCGAAACGATTTTGGGACCGAATAAAGCGCGTCCTCTGAGACGGAGACGATCGTTGGCAGCGAAGTGGCTGCGAGCAGCAATGAACCTGCCAGCGCGGTCAGGCCGGTGGGTAGGTCCAGCGCACGGCGGAGATACGGCGCGAGGATCACGATGCCAAAGAAACCCAGAACCACCGATGGGATACCTGCCAAGACCTCGACAATGGGTTTCAGAATTTCACGCGCCCAGGGTGGGGCGACCTCGGCGATGTAGACCGCCGTGCAAATCCCTATAGGAACGGCGATAACTGTTGCCCCTATGATTACAACTAACGAACCGCCCAGTAACGGGAGCAAGCCGAATAAATCCTCATTTGGGTACCAGCGTTCGCTGAGGAGATTTGAAAGCGGGACCTCGCTAAAGGCCGGCAGACCCTCACGCAGCAGGTATAAGAAAATGGCGATGACGAACAAAATGGCAGAATACCCGGAGATCCGAATAGCCCAGAATATGAACTTTTCCAGCCAGCTCCTGAAATTACTCATTTACTTTTCCTTGTGCGGATAATCGGTGATCAAGACTCCACCCCGTGGTTTAATTACTGAAATTAGCCTCTTGGACAGGAACAAAACCGAGTTCAAACACAATTTTCTGCGCCTCTGGAGAGAGAATCCAGCTCAAATAATCCTTGATGTAACCCGAAGGTTGACCTGCCGTGTACATATAAAGGTCTCGCGCGATCGGGTAACTACCGTCATTGACGCTTAGCGGGGATGGCAGGACATACGGTGAACTGGCGTCACGCGCCACTTTGATCATTTTTACGTCCGGCGTAACATACCCCAGCCCATCGTAGCCAATGGCGTTGGGATTGTCGCTGACTTCGGCCGTGATCCCCTCCGATGAAGGCAACAGCAGGGTATCGACCGCAAAAAGGGTTTTATCATTCGCCTTGCCGAGGCGGATCACTTCCTCGAGGAAATAAACATGTGTGCCAGAATTTGTCTCGCGCGATAAGCGCACAATGACCCGGTCCTCCCCGCCGACCTCTTGCCAATTATTGATCGCGCCGCGGTAAATATCTGAAATCTGCTCCAAAGTCAACTGATTGACAGGATTGTCGGGGTGGACGATGACTGCAATGGCGTCGCGCGCGACGATGTGTTCGACGGCTTCTACGCCATTTTTATGGGCAGTTGCGGTTTCCTCGGGTTTGATCTCGCGCGAAGCATTGGCGAGATCCACCGTGCCGTTGATGAGGGCTGCAATCCCTGTCCCCGTGCCGCCGCCAGTCACCGATACGCGGATCTCTGGATGTATGGTCTGATAGGCTTCGGCCCAAGCCAGGGCAAGATTCACCAT
>JADYYC010000433.1 GCA_020853835.1 Anaerolineales bacterium | reverse complement strand
TAATCCCGTATTTCGAACGCTGGATGGCAAGCTTCCCCACCCTGGAAGCCCTGGCAGGCGCCCCGCAGCAGGCGGTCCTTTCTGCGTGGGAGGGGCTTGGATACTACCGGCGGGCGCACAACCTGCACCGCGCCGCAAAGATCGTGACGACCGAACTCAACTGTCAGATACCCGGCGATCCCGATCAACTGGCCAGGCTCCCCGGCATCGGACGCTATACGGCCGGGGCGATTGCCTCGATCGCGTTCGGAGCCGACGCGCCGGCGCTTGACGGAAACATCCGCAGAGTGCTTGCGCGCGTTTTCGACGTGACAGTGCCCGCCGGGTCTCCGGCTGGCGAAAAACGTCTGTGGGAGCTGGCGCGGGCGCACCTGCCGACCGGAAGGGCCGGCGATTACAACCAGGCGCTGATGGATCTCGGCGCGCTGGTATGCACCCCGCGCCGCCCGGATTGCCCAAACTGTCCGCTGGCGGAAATCTGCCTGGCAAACGCCCGGGGGGTGCAGCAGGAACGGCCGGTGCGCCAGCAGCGCCCGCGCACACCGCATTACACGGCTGCCGCGGCGGTGATATGCCGCGCGGGGCAGTTGTTGATCACCCAGCGCCCCGCCGAGGGTCTGCTGGGCGGGCTGTGGGAGTTTCCGGGCGGCAACCTGCTGCCCGGCGAGAGCCTGTCCACCTGCCTGAAACGCGAAACCGGCGAGAAATTGGGGGGCCAGATCGAAGTCGGAGACAGGCTGGGGGTTTACCGCCACGCCTACACCCATTTCAAAGTCACGTTACACGCGTTTCACTGCCGCCTGCACGATGAGGATCGATCCAGGCCGGGAGAAGGGCGCGCCACTAAATGGGTCGATTTGGACAGCCTGGCCGGCTTCCCGATGGGAAAGATCGACCGGCAAATCGCCCGGGATGTCCAGTCATTGGTGACGCAATGTTGATCGTCGACGCACACGAAGACCTGGCCTGGAACATGCTCACTTTCGGCCGGGATTACCTCCATTCGGCGGTTGAAACCCGCCGGCGTGAGCGCGAGACACAGGTTCCTGCGCTAAATGGCGATGCCATGCTCGGTTGGCCTGACTACCAGGCGGGGGGCGTGGGGCTGGTCTTTGCCACCCTGTTTGCCTCCCCGATGCGTAGATGCACCGGCGATTGGGATAAGCTCTGCTATGAAGATGGGCGCGGGGCAGGGAAGCTGTACCGCGACCAGATAGACCTGTATAACCGGCTTACGGATGATCACCCCGACAAATTCCGCCTGGTTCACAACGCCAGCGACCTGGACGGTGTGCTGCGTGCCTGGGAAGCCAGCCCGGTCATCGATGAAACCGGAGAAGTCCAGCGCGGCAATCCGGTTGGGTTGGTTTTGCTGATGGAGGGAGCGGACGCGGTGAGCGACCCTGGCGAGTTGGACGAATGGTGGGAACGCGGCCTGCGCTTGATCGGCCCGGCCTGGGTTGGCACGCGCTACACCGGAGGGACGCTGGAACCGGGCCCGCTGACCGGTCCGGGGCACGCGCTGCTGGAGCGCATGGGCGAGCTGGGTTTTGGCCTGGATCTGAGCCACATGGACGAGGCCGCGGTTTTCCAGGCGCTCGATGATTATCGCGGCGTCCTGTTTGCGACCCACAGCAACGCCCAGGCTCTGCTGAAAGGCGACGAGAGCAACCGCCATCTCTCAGACGCCGTCATTCGCGGCATCCTCGAGCGCGAGGGGGTGATCGGCATAAATTTTTATAACGCCTACTTAAAACCCGGCTGGTCGCGCAGCAGAGGGCGTGAAGAAGTCACTATCGAACACCTGGCAGCCCAGATCGATTACATCTGCCAAATGGCAGGAGATGCGCGGCACGTGGGCCTGGGCAGCGATTTCGATGGAGGGTTGGGCCTGCAATCCGTACCAGCGGGCATCGATACGGTTGCGGATCTAAAGAAATTGGCCCCGCATTTAGCCCAAAAAGGTTATTCGGACCAGGACTGCGCCGCCATTTCAGGCGGTAATTGGATCACGATTCTGCGCCGTATCTTGCGTTGACAAAAGCCCAGGTCATGTTCGCAGAGCAAAGCCGCTTATTGCCATGAACGAACCCAGCGTAAAAAAACATAACCTCAGCTTGCGCATCCGGATCGGATTGGGGGTGGTCATTTTTGGCTTTTTGGTTTTCACCCTGGGGGTGGATCCGGGGTTATTCCGCCTCGACCGCAGCCCGGTGGTTGGGTTTGTGCAAATTGCGGTCTTCCTGGTGGGCCTGGCTTTTATCTGTTTTGGGGGATTTCTGGCGCTCAACACCCTCTGGAATGGCGAAGAGAAGACTATCCCGGCCGATATCGGTTTCCGCCTGGTTGCGACCGGCTATGTGTTCGCGGCGGCCTCAGGGATGGCGGATGTGTTCGGCTTTGGCAGCCAGCCGCTGCCGGATATACCCTACTTTGGCCCCTGGCAGGCATCGGGCGTGATGCTTGGACAGGTCATGATCGCGTTCGGTTTTTTTCTGGCCGCGCCGAGGCGGGTAAAACCCGCAAACAACCAGCCCAAACCATCCTGAGCGGGGGCCGAAGCCCGGCTTATCGGGGGGCGTCTTAAAGCTTGCCCTCAACCACCGCGTCAATGGCATTGAGCATTTCTTCGTTTGTCGCCAGCTTGAATTCTTCCAACCCCTGGCGCTGAGCCTCGGCGGCCTCGAACTCTTTGAGATTGCGCACGTCCGTTTTCGAAACCAGGCGTTTTTTGCAGCCCTCCAGGATGACGTTCAG
>JADYYC010000432.1 GCA_020853835.1 Anaerolineales bacterium | reverse complement strand
TGCAGGTTGTGCGCCCGCCGGTAGTATCCAAGCCCCTCCCACGCAGAAAGGACCGCCTGCTGCGGGGCGCCTGCCAGGGCTTCCAGGGTGGGGAAGCTTGCCATCCAGCGTTCGAAATACGGGATTACGGTCTCAACTTGCGTCTGTTGGAGCATGATCTCAGAAACCCAGACCGCATAGGGTTCGGGGTTTTGCCTCCAGGGCAACTGGCGGGAGTGCTTTGAATACCAATTTAACAAAAGAACGGGGAATTCTTTTCTACTCACATCTGGAATCCGCTGCGCGACTGCACGATTTTATAATCGAAGTTTTCCACATAATCGAGCAGGCGGCTGGTCAGGTCCCGCCAATCTGGAGACTCTAGGATTTTGTTGAGCGAATTAATGCTCGGCATTTGTGCGGCAGCCAGGATCTGAGGCTGGTTGCCGTACATTGTAAACCAGGCATCGCTGACTTCCATCCCCATGCGCTGCATGGAGGGTATAAAGTCGCGCACCACAAACTCGAAATAATCCTGTTCGCGGCCAGGTAAGATGTCCCATGTCATTAGAATTTTTATGCCCACGATGATTGCTCCTGACTGAGATCGGTCACGACTTTGTGTAGCTCAGCAGCACGACGCGTGTTTCATCCGGGACCCCACCTGCGCTGATCTTCAGCGTGGGTTGGGGATCAGCGCTCGCAACCCCCATCTCCTTTAAGAACTTGTTGACCGGTCCCAATTTGAGGTTGCCTCCTGGGAGGCCGTAATGCATCGGGATGACGATCCCCGGTTCGAGCAGGCTCACCACTTCGACGGCCTTGGTCGCGGTCAGCCCGCCGCCGCCGCCGACTGGAACCAGGGCGATGTGTACATCCCCGAGTGCCTCGACTTCCGTCTGGCTGGGGACGCGCCTCAGATCGCCCAGGTGCGCCACGGTCAGGCCGTCGTAATCGAAGACGTACAGCGTGTTGCGCGGCTCGTCCGCGGCGCGCTTTACCCCGTTGGTCTGAACCGCGGTGATAAAAACTCCGCCGATTTCGTACTCTCCGGGACCGGTAAGCACGTGCTTCTTACCTTTGACTGCCTCGACGTTGTTATGCCCTCCGGCGTCGTGGCTGACGGTGACGATATCGGCCTTCAAGCGAAGCGGTTCATACCCGGTTACCCTGTGATCATAAGGGTCGGTGACAATGCTCGCCAGACCCCGCTCGCTCAACCGGAAGCATGAAAGCCCAAACCACGTAATTTCCATCCATTCTCCTTGCATCCAGCCAGACAGCCGCCGGATACCAAATAAATACGGGGCAGCCTGTTTCATCTGTGCGTCGAGCCAAAGAAATCTGATGAGAACGATCGCCCCACCCCGCCCTTTTTGCGAAAGGCGTTGGCTGGATAGATTATACTTCATCATACATGGGTAGTAAGGTAGATGTGAGCGCAACCCTCCGCCGCGCTTGAGGTCAAGCCGTGCCATCACAGGAACTGCCGTTCGGATTACAGCCACAGACGACCCCCGGTGCGCAGGTCGAGGCGGCCGGCCGCCACGCCTGGCGGCTCTCGATCCCTGCTGGGCCGGGCGGGCGCTACCGGCTGGCCCAATTGGATAACTACAAGGCACGCCGGCGGGCGGCGTTTCCCCATCGAGCGCCCTTCAGCCTGGCGCTCGAGGCGCGCGCCTCCGCGCCCTACTTGCGGGGAACCTGGGGTTTTGGCGTTTGGAATGACCCGTTCAGCATGGGGGCGCTGACCGGCGACTTGCTGCGCTTCCCGGCGCTGCCCAACACGGCCTGGTTTTTCTTTGCCTCGCCTGAAAACTATCTCGCCCTGCGCGACGATCTTCCAGCCAGCGGCACTATGGCTGCCACGTTTCACTCGCCACGCGGGCTGTGGCGGGCGCTGGCGCTCGGCGCGATCGCGCTGCCGCTGATGGCGCTTCCGCCCGGGCGCAGGATGGCGCGCCGGTTGGCGGCCCGCGTGGTGCAGCAGGATACTGCGCCGCTTGACATCGATCCTTCAGCGTGGCACAGTTACCGGCTCGAATGGCAGGCCGGTCAGGTGCGCTTTGAGGTGGACGGCGATCCGCTCCTGTGCACCGCGGTCTCGCCGTGCGGCCCGCTGGGGCTGGTGGTCTGGATCGACAACCAGTATGCCGCCTTCCGCCCCGACGGGGGCCTGGGGTACGGAACACTGGAAACTCGCCAGCCGGCCTGGATCGAGGTGCGCAACCTGCGCTCCGAATGACACGCTGTCAGCGGCGCAATGGCTGCCGTGCCTGACCACACTCGCGCCTAAGAGGGGGCATGGTGCCGACAAGAAGGGGGTTTCGAACGAGCGGCGCCCTCCGGGATATGGTAAGATTCATTGGTTTGCCGGGAAGAGAAGAGACAAACCACTCGATAGACATGGAGGGCGCGCCGACCGGTCGCAGCAATCTATATGTATGTATGATTCACTGAGCTCCGATTACGACTATTTTGTCAACTGGCCCGGCCGGCTGGCGCTGGAGCTCCCATTTCTGGAGCGGGTGCTGAGCGAGGTCGGGCATCGAGAGGGGCCAACGCGCGTGCTGGACGCGGCCTGCGGGACGGGCTGGCACGCCATCGCGCTGGCGCAGCGCGGCTACACGGCTGCCGGCGCGGACCTGAGCGCGGGGATGATCGCCAAGGCGCAGGCAAACGCCCGGGAAGCCGGCGTCGAGGTCGAGTTCCAGCGGCTGGGTTTTGGCGAATTGAGCGGCGCGTTCAAAGGGTACGACGCATTGCTCTGCCTGGGCAATTCGCTGCCGCATTTGCTCAGCGAGGCGGAGGTGAGCGAGGCGCTGCGGGATTTTGCGGCCTGCCTGCGCCCGCAGGGCGTGCTGCTGATCCAGAACCGCAACTTCGATG
>JADYYC010000431.1 GCA_020853835.1 Anaerolineales bacterium | reverse complement strand
TCGCCTCATCACAGTTCGAGCACCAGCGCGTGAAAGGCTTTGCACACCCTCCGCACTGTGGGGGGTATAACCAGTCCAACCCAGCCCAGGCTAACCGGTAGAGGCGATAAGCGGGTCGCCCCGTCCATGGAGCAACGACCATATTGTTATGTGCAGCTCGTTTTCGATCAAGAAACTGTTGATACTCGGTGCGGCTGGCTTTGCCGGTCTATTGCCCTCCCCGGAACAGAACGCCGCCAAGCACCGAACGGAACATCATCAGAACCGCAGGCGTCATCAAGACGATACAGATCGAAGGGAAGATCAAGAGTGCCATCGGGATGAGCATCTTCACCGGCGCTTGATGCGCCATCTCCTCCGCCAACTGGCGGCGCTTGATGCGCATCTGGTCGGACTGGATGCGCAGGACCTTGGCCATGCTCACGCCCAGTTGCTCGCTCTGGATAATGGCGGCGACGAAACTGGTCATCTCGGGGATGCCGATCCGATTAGCCATGTCGCGCAGCGCATCCCGGCGCAATTTGCCAAGCTGGATCTCGCGCAGCACTCGCCCAAACGAGAGCGAGAGCTCGTTATCCCATTTTTCATAGACCTTCTGCATCGCCCCGTCAAAGCCCAGGCCCGCCTCGACACAGATGGTGAGCAGGTCGAGCGCGTCGGGCATGGCCTTGCGCACCGCTTTCTGGCGGCGCTGGATGCGGCTGGTGAGCATCAAATCGGGCACGTAAAAGCCCAAACCGACAAAGATCGCCAGGGCGAGGATCTTGTTCGTGAGCGACCAGGTCAGGTTTCCGATGCTGTAGATGAAAATCATAAAACCGCCGATCACGACAGCCAGGACGATGCGCAACGCCCAGAAGGTGGCCGGCTCGATGCCGCGCGGGTCACCCGCCAGTTCCAGGCGGCGGGCCGTCGTCTGGAGCGCGTTTTGCGGGGTGAAGCGGATGACAAAATCGCCCAGGCGGCGGGCAATCGGAAATACGACGCGCTCCGAGAGCGGCTGCGACAGCTCGATTTCCTCTAAGGAGGCTGTCTCGCCGCGGGCGGCAAATTCGGCCAGACGCTGCTGCAAGGGGTCGTTCTCGCGCGTATCGCGCAAACCGACGATGACCAGCAGCACCGCGCCGATCAGGATAACCGCTCCAATGACAATGAAGATAATCGTAGGTAACATGTGATTGTTCTACCTCCTAATCTTCAAACCTCGATGTTGGCGATACGGGTCATGATAAAGTAGCCCGCCATCACCATCAGCGCCGCGATGATCAGCACGACGATGCCGACGATGCGCGTCTCCGGGTTGAAAAACTGCATCATGTAAGGTTTGTTCACCACCCACAGCACCCCGGCAATGATGAGCGGCATCATCGCTAAGAAGCGCCCGGAGTACATGACCTGCGAGGTCAGAACGCGGATCTCGCCTTTGATGCGGACGCGCTCGCGGATGGTGTAGGAAATCGTGTCCAAGATTTCGGCCAGGTTGCCGCCGACCTCGCGCTGCACGTTCATCGCCGTCACCACCAGGTCGAGGTCGGGGCTGGGGATGCGCCGCAGCAGGTTGTCGAGGGCGGTTTCTATCGTCAAACCGATCTGAACTTCCTGCACCACGCGGCGGAACTCATCGCTGATCGGCGGGGGCATTTCCCGGCTCACCGCTTCCATAGCCTGCAAGTTCGAATAGCCGGCCTTCAACCCGTTTACCATCAGGTTCAACATGTCCGCAAGCTGGCTGTCGAAGCGCTGCAAACGCTGCGTCTGCAGGCGTTTGACGTACAGGCGCGGGATGTACAGCCCAACAATAACACCCAGGATGGTGAAAATGGGGATGGGGGTGTCGCGATTGGCAAAATACCAGAACAAGAACCCGGTGATGACAGCCGAGATGAGCATAATCGCAATGTACTCGGCTGGTTTAAGTTTCAAGTCGGCGCGGGCGAGCTCGCGCGCGATGCCGCCGCCGCGGCTGGTCCTCTCCAGACGGCGATTGATCCAATCTCCAATCGGGGTGGCGCGGTCACGCGCCTCGGCGCCTGCAGCCCGGTCGGCCGGTCGTTCGAGATAGCGGCCCAACCGCTCTTCGACCATCGTCCGCTCATAACGGGCTTCCGTTACGAGGCCGATGACCAAAAGCACCACCGATATTCCCCCGCCAAAGATCAGAATGATAATCGTTAGATCCATCGGGGCAACCTCTTCCTAGACTTTGCGATTAATACCGCCGCCGGTCGCCAATTCCGAAAATCGAGGCGGGCAGGTGAATCCCGGAGGCTTCGATTTTGTCGATAAATTTCGGCCGTAGACCGGTGGGTCGCAAACGTCCCACAACCTTCCCGTTTTCATAACCCGTCTGCTCAAACTGGAAGATATCCGTCATGGTGATCACATCGCCTTCCATGCCGCTCACTTCAGTGATGTTGACGATCTTGCGGGTGCCGTCACGCAGGCGCTCCTGGTGGACGACGACGTCGATCGCGGATGAAATCTGCTCGCGGATGGCCCGGGTGGGTAAATCCATCCCCGCCATCATGGTCATGGTTTCGATACGAGCCAGGGTATCGCGCGGGCTGTTCGAGTGCGCGGTGGTCATCGAGCCGTCGTGACCGGTGTTCATCGCCTGGAGCATGTCGAGCGCGGCTTCGTCACGGATCTCACCTACGATGATCCGGTCGGGCCGCATACGCAGCGAGTTGATCACGAGCTGACGGATGGTGATCTCGCCTCGGCCTTCGATGTTGGCCGGGCGAGACTCAAGCGTGACCACGTGTTCCTGGCGCAATTGAAGCTCGGCCGCGTTTTCGATGGTGACAATGCGCTCGTCTCCGGGGATGAATTGCGAGAGGATGTTCAGGAAAGTGGTTTTCCCGGAGCCGGTGCCGCCAGAGATGATGATGTTCAGCCTCGATTCGACGCAGGCCTTCAAGAATTGGAGCGCTTCGGGCGTGATCGAGCCGTACTGGATCAACTGGTCGATCGTGATGGGGGTCTTGAAGAACTTACGGATCGTCAGCACGGGCCCGACAAGCGAGATGGGCGGGATGACGGCGTTGACGCGCGAGCCATCGGGCAAGCGGGCGTCCACGTAGGGGCTGGACTCATCGATGCGCCGGCCCAGCGGGGCGACGATGCGGTCGATGATGCGCATCACGTGCTCGTCGCTCTCGAAGGTCATCGGGACGCGCGCCAGTTTGCCCGCCCGCTCGATGTAGATGTTTTTTGCGCCGTTGACCATGACTTCCGTGATGGTCTCGTCTTCCAAGAGCGGCTGGAGCGGGCCAAAGCCCAGGATCTCGGCGGCGATCTGCTCATACAGGCGGTGCCGCTCGGGACGGGTCAAGACGATGTTCTCCTCGGCTAAAACCTGGTCGAACAGCTCCTGAATGGTCGCCCGGACGTCGTTGACGCGGCTGATGTCCATCGAGGGATCGAGCTCCGCCAACAGGCGGTTTTGCACCCGCGTCTTGAGATCCAGATAGGTGTCTTTCTGGGCGCTCGCGCCGGGCGGCACGACCCGCCGCGCCTGCAGGTTCACCAGTTTCTGCTGGCCCGAGGGGACCCCGGCGCCGCCGTTTTCACTGGACGCATCGGGTGAGACGGGTTTTCCCTGACCTTGTTCAATACGTTTGAGCAGCGACATTGGTCATACCTCCAAAATCGAACTATTTCACTTTTTTCCGCTTGCCGCAGCTTTCTCTTCAGATTGTTGAGCCAGCTCTGTCAGGCGTGTGCGTATGGTTTCAGCGAGGGATAGGATACTGCGAGCGATTGGCCGGGTGCGGTCGCCCATCATGAACGGCACACCCCGATTTACGGACGGCACCACAACCCGGTCCTCAAATGGTATCACAACCGAGACCTCGTGTTTGAAATTCTCACCTATCCGGTCAGGGGTGATCCCGATGCGCTTGTCAAAACGGTTCATCACAAAAATGATGCGTTTGCGGTCGATGCCCACCACGTTTGCCAGGTCCAGGAACATGCGGGCGTTCTTGATCGCCGGGATTTCCTGGGTAGTGATCAGGATCAGGACGTCGCAAGACTCCATCGCCGAAAGGACAACGTCGGTCAGAGTTGACGAAGCGTCGACGATAACATAAGCAAACATCTTGCGCAGGAAGTTCAACACGCGCCCAAACTGGTCGCCGCTCACGTTCTCGGCGTATTCGGGGCGGACGGGCGCGGCCAGGACTTTGATGCCCGTAGGCGCGTGATTGATCATCACATTTTGGACGACTTCCACGTCCAGCTCGTCGGCGCGCGGCGCCAGGTCTAGCACGGTATTGCGGACCTGTTCGTTCAAGAACACCGCAACATCGCCAAACTGCAAGTCGGCGTCGACCAGGGCGACCGGCGTTTCCTCGTTCTTGAGGGCGACTGCCAGGTTGACCGCGATCGTCGTCGTCCCGTTCCCCCCTTTGGGGGCGTAGACCACGATCGTCTTGCCCAGCGCGAGGCCCGCGCCGGCTGCGCCGGCCTCGCCGCCCAACAAGCCTGGGATGGCGGCCACCTTGGCGCGCTCGTCATGGGCCATCTTCCCGGCCCGCCGGATCGCGGCGGTGAGCTCGTCCAGGGCGGGCGGTTTGGTCAGAAAGTCGCGCGCCCCGGCCAGCATGGCGCGCCGCATGTAGTTGGGGTCGCCCTGGACGGAGAGGATCACAATCTGGGTGGCGGGGTTTTGCTTGCGGATCAACTCGGTGGCGGTGATCCCGTCCATGTCCGGCATGTTGATGTCCATCAGGACAACATCCGGCTTCAAGGCCTTCGACGCTTCGATCCCCGTCCGTCCAGAGCCTTCGGCCCCCACGACTTCCAGGTCGCCTTCGAACTGAAGCAGTTTTCGAATGTTCTCCCGGGTCTCGGCTACGTCATCAACGATCAACACCCGGATCTTATCATCATCACTCGCCATAAACGCTCCCCATCAGATCGCCATTTACTGGGTTGGCTGGGATACCGGCATCGGCAGCGGCGTCAGCGTATCGACTTTTGGATTCAGGCTGTAAGGCAGTTTGGCCGGAACGGGTATCTGGTACTGTTCCAACAGAAAGCCCAGCGTCACCGGCAGGGTATTTTCCCTGGAGCTGTCATCCGCCCCGCGCAGCACCAGCGAAAGCTGGGTCGCGGATTTGCTCTGCGTGAGCAGCAGGAAGTTCAGGGTCACGGCGTCCTGAGGGCGGACGATGAGCGTGATCACATCCGGTACCGGCGGCGCCGGCGGCGCTTCACCCTCGGCGGGAGCCGGCGTCGGTTCTGCTGCAGCCGCGGCTGCGGCGTCAGAGAGCGGGAAATCGCCCACGTTGAGCACCACGACGTCCTGCAAGAGCATGTGACTGACCATGCGCGGGCGCTGCGGCTCGCTTGGCACCAGGAAGACTGCCTGGCCCAGCACGGGGTCGATGATCGTCCTGCCGTACACGCCGCCAGCGATCTCGACTGTGAGCGGGTTGCGCGTGCCCGTCACCGGGTCTGGCGGCCCGGCAGAGATCACCGTCCCGGTCTGGTTTGGCAGGATGGATTGCAAATCGGTATCCACGTCTACAAAGAGCAGCGATGCAATGACGTTGACGTGATCCCCCGGGCGAGGCGCATAAGAGACGCTCGAAAGGCGGTTGATCGGGATCGAAACCGCGACCATGCCTTTCGGGATGCTGAGCGCCCAGGGCGAGCCGGCTTGCGAGATCGTCTCCCCTTCAGACAGAAGCATCGACGATAGCAACGGCGTGCCAGCAGTCGCATCATACTTGATCACGCGTCCGGTGACTTCGTTGATTTGTCCGGCCCGATACATACCTGGAGCAAGCGCACTGATTTGCCACGGTATCGAAGCCAGCATCTCACTGGTCAATTCGGTCCCTTTGGTGATATTTTGAGAGACCATCAAAATTTCGACCGGAGGGGGTTGGGTCGGTTGAGCCACTTCAGGTGGTTTCGCAAGTAAGAAGCGATAGACCACGAACAAAGCAACCAGACCGAGTAACATCACAAGTGCCAAAAGGATTAGTAATCGCCCACGCCTCATGCTCTCCTCCAGGTATTCAATTGAAAGGAATTTAAACTAATCATACACTTCATGAGGGTTTTGTCAAGTTAATTTGAGAATGCTCATGAAATCTTACCAGATTTTGACGAAAATAGGCCTTGCTAAAAAGCAAGGCCTATTTTCCAATTGTAGTTTGCGAATTTCCACGGTCCCGGTCCGGTGAACCGGGGTGATCGTGACGCTTAGATGGCATTCATGATGGTGCTGAATACGTTGCCGATCGCGGGGCCGAGTAGAGCAAGAATAACAATTACAACAATCGCGACCAAAACAAGAATCAACGCATATTCGACCAGGCCCTGTCCTTTTTCCTTCGGAGCGAATAACATGGTACCTTCCTCCTTTCCCTTGAGATGTCCCGCTTTGTTCTGCGAGCTTGTATAAATTATATGCAGTTTTCATATTAAATGCAATATCTTAGGCCTTGCAATTCTGCAAACTATTGCGTATGATAAAAAATAATTGCAATATCTATGCCAGAATCCAAAAAAGGCCAGGCAGCTATGGCAATAATCGCCCCGGTTTTCACTGTGTGATCCCGGTCCGTTCCAGGACCGGCAGTTCAAAGATGGTGCGGCTTCCCTGTCCGATAACGCTGTCGATTTCAATTTTTCCCCCCATCATCTCTACCCGGTCGCGGATGACTTTCAACCCCATCCCCCCGCCCTGCTCGATCATGGCGGTATCGTATCCCCGCCCGTCATCATCGACGGTGACCTTGATGAAGGCCTCGCCCACATCCACCTGGACCTTGGCCGAGGTCGCCTGGGCGTAGCGGGTGGTGTTGTAGAGGAGCTCCTGGATGGCCCGGAAAATCATGACCTCCTGGTAGGCTTCCAACCGGCGCTCCCGCCCGGTGAGCAGCAGCCGCACTTCGAGCCTGGTCTCGTCCCGCACGATGTCCACGTAGCGCTTGAGGGTGGGCAGCAGGCCCAGGTCGTCCAGCATCATGGGGCGCAGCTCGAAGATGTAGTCGCGGACTTTTTGGAAGGTCGTGGTGGCTGCGATCTTCAAGTTTTCCAGCTCGGCCCTGGCTTTGACCGCGTCGAGGTCGAACAAGCGCATGGCGATCTCGGTTTGCAGGATAAAGTTGGAAAGCGCCTGGGCCGGCCCATCGTGCATCTGGCGTGAGAGCCGCAAGCGCTCGCCTTCCTGGGCCTGGATGAGCATCTCCACAACCTGAGCCGCCGCCCCCTCGCCGCGCTTCGCCGGGTCGCCGATCAGCCCGCCCTCCATCGCTTCGTAAATCCGCCCCACCAACTGGACGTGTTCGGACAGGTGGTTCTGGTCGCTTTGCAGCTTTTCCACCTGCCCGCGCATCACGAACAGCCGCTGTTGGGCGTCCAGGGCGGAGTCGTACGCCATGCGGATATCCCCGCGCGGCATGGCGTCGAACTGGGACTGCATTTGCTGCAGGTGCGCCGTAATCGAGGCGTTCCGCTGGGTGAGCTTGTTCATCTCGATCTGGCTCTGCTCGAGCATCATGGAGATTTCTTTCAAGTCTCGCTTTTTTTGTTCGAGATCCGACCGTATTTGTTCTTTTAAAGCGTCCCAGATCTCGTCCTCTTCTTCTTTCGAAGCCATTCCGCGTTTCATTATATGATCATCTCCCGGATGACGAATTATTCATCAAATCGAACCCACCCGTATTTAAACGCCGCCAGGGTGGCTTGCGTCCTGTCGTTGACCCCCAATTTATGCAAAATCGACGTGACATGGTTTTTCACCGTTTGGTGGCTGATGTCCAGCCGGGCGGCAATTTCCTTGTTGCTCATCCCCTTGGTGATATAGGTCAAAATCTCCATCTCGCGGGCGGAAAGCGGCTCGGACACCTTGCTGATATCCGACGGCTCGAACATCTCGCCCCCCGTCTGCCGGTCCAGCAGCCTGCGGATCTCGCCCGGATCGTATTCCTTGCGGTCGATCCAGTAGTTGCCATTGACCACCACCCGCACGACCTGCGCCAGCAGTTCGGGCTGGATGTCTTTGGTGCAGAACGCGTTCGCCCCCTGCAGCAGCCCCTGGATTTTTTGACCCGCGTCGGCGTAGGCGGTTAAAAGGATCACCCGCGTGGGCAGCTTTTCCGCCGTGATCTGGCGCGTGACCTGCTGGCCGTTCATGCCGGGCAGGTTGATGTCCAGGATGGCCACGTCCGGCTGGTGGGCGCGGATCAGCTCCAGCCCGGCTTCTCCGCTGTCCGCCTGGGTGATGACGTCAATGTCCGGCTCGAGCGAAAAAGCATCCGCGACCCCCTGCCTGAAAATCGGATGATCATCTACAATGATTACCCTGATTTTATCCATGTCTACCGCCTCGCTCTTGCGATCAGTCGATAATAGTATAGCACAGGTCATTTTACCTATCAAACCCAAATGACGGCCCGGCTTTCAACTCATGGCCAGGGGTAAACCTGCATGTTCTCGCCGCCCAGCCTGGGGCTGTAGACGCCGTGGGTCTGAAAAACGGGCGTCCTGCCGCGCACCAGGTCGGGATACCAGCCCGGAAAGGTCACCAGGTAGTTCACCCCGGCATCGTCCAGGTAGATCGACAGCCGGTCTTCGTCGCGCATGAACGGGATCACTTCGGGAGACACCAGGCCGGCCAGGTCGACCAGCCGGCGGTCTCCGAAGTACCCCAGCGCGCCGATGTCATGGGCGGCGATCAGGGCCCCGGGGGGCGTGTTGCCGGCGACCCACTGCGCCGTCACGACCATCTCGCTTTCGATCACCGCCACATCGCGCGCATACGCCCGGGCGCCGATGAGCCAGAAGGCCGCCAGCAGGGCGGCGAGCGAAAGGGCCCAGGCCGCGCTGACCACCCTGCGCCACATCTCGGGGTGTTTCAGGCGCGCCCAGCCGGTCATCCCCGCCAGGCCCAGCACGAAGTAAACCGGCATGGCGGCGATGACGTACCTCCCATGCTGGTAGGTGACCGGCAGGCGGAGCGCATAAACCAGCAGAAAGCCCAGGAACCAGATCGCCATCGCCAGCGCAGGCCAGCCGCGCCGGCGCGCGGCGCGCGCCACGGTCAACAGGAAGCCGGGCAGCAACAGCGCCCCGGCGCCGATCATGACCAGCCCGAACTGCCGCGCGTAACGCGCCGCGAGCGGCGCCTGCGCCAGGACGGCATATTCGGCCTGCTTGGCAAAGAACGTGTTCGGCCACCACGCGCCGGACAACGACCGGTTGAAGAGCAGGTAGGGGAGGGCGCACACCAGCGCCCCCGCGCCGAACGCGAGCGCGGCGCGCAGGCGCCCCTTCCAGCCCGGCCTTCCCAAAAAGGCGCAGAACGCGGCCGGGCCAGCCAGCGTGAGGCCGTCCGGGCGGATCCAAACGCTCACGCCGGCGATGATCCCCAGCAGCAGCCAGTTTGGCTCGTCCGCCAGCAGGCGGTCAAAGAAGAGCAGCACGACCACGCCAAAGAGCAGCGTCTCCATGCCCGAGGCCGCCGCCCAGACCAGATGCCACTCGAGGCACAGGAATATCCCGGTCGCCAGCGCGGCGGCCCCTGCCCCGGGCGTAAGGCGCTGCTGGATGCGCATCCCGAGCCAGCCGAGGGCGCTCAGAGACAGCCAGCCGATAAAAAAGGGCCAGAGCAAAGGCGGCGCGCCGAGCCAGTAGCCCGGCGCAAGCAGCGCCGACCAGAGCGGCGAGGTCGAGCCGGCGGAGGGCTGGCCGGGCAGGAAGGCCCACTCGCCGCGCAGGGCCAGATTGCGCGCATAGGTCTGGTGGATCCAGGCGTCATCGAGCGGGAAGCCGGTCTTGAAATACAGGCGGCTGGCGAGGACGTAACCGCTCAGAGAAAGCGCGGCGGCCAACGGTACGAGCCAGGCCCCATAGCGCTGGAGCGCGCCGCCCGTGGAACGGGTTTTGACCGGGTTCATGGTGCCACCGTCCGGTACACGCGGATCCCCTCCGGGGCGCCCAGGTATTGCAAACACAGCCGGTCGCCGGGCGCGTCGAAGAGCTCCGCGCCGCCGCGGATCTGGTCGATCTCGAGCAGCAGGTAGCTGGCGTGGTATTTCTGCGCCGCGGCGCAGGCGGCCTGCAGATCCCCGTCGGGGATCGAGATGGCGGGCCGGCCCGAGGCGGCGAAATAACCGGGGGCGTTGTTC
>JADYYC010000430.1 GCA_020853835.1 Anaerolineales bacterium | reverse complement strand
TCCGCCCGCCGCTAAAAGCCTCCACCCGCTCCTTTGGGAAGGTTTTATCCCCGTTCGCCAGGTAACTCACCAGCCCAAGCGAGCCATCCGGGAAGACGAAGCTCATCACCACGTTATCTTCACGGTACCGGCCGGCGTCTGGCAGGCCGTGAGCGCTCACGGAGACCGGCAAAGCGCCCGTCAGGTAGCACAAGAAATCGATGAAATGGCAGCCTTCTCCGATGATCCGCCCGCCACCCTGTTCGGGGTCCTGCGTCCAGTGATTGCGGGGCAGAAAACCCGCGTTCACCCGGTAGTGAACATAGAGCGGCTCACCGCGCCTGTCCAGGAAGTCCTTCATCTCCACCGAAAGGGGCGCAAAGCGGCGGTTAAACCCGACCATGAGCATCCTGGGGGAGCTGCCCTGTTGGGCCTTTTCCAGCGCCGCTCGGATCGCGTCCAGCTCTTCCGCGTTCAGCGCCAGGGGTTTCTCGCAAAAGACGTGCTTGCCAGCTTCGAGCGCGGCGATGACCTGCTCCGCGTGCAGATTGTGGCGCGTCAGGACTGCGACCGTGTTGATCGCCGCATCATCAAAGATCCGCGCCGGATCCGCGGCGGCGTAGCTGAAGCCAAAACGCTTTGCCGCATGACTGGCGTTCACCCCCGAGGCCGAGACCACGCCGACCGGTTCGATCCCCGGGACGCTTTTGAGGGCTGGCAGCATCACCATCATGGCGAAGTTGCCGGCGCCCAGCACGCCCAGTTTGACCGTCTCTTTTTGAGCCCTGCCGGGTTCAACAGGCGGGGCAGCCGGCAGCGCTACGGTCCCCGCGGGCGCCCCGGAGGGATGCTCGGCGGCCGCACCGGGGTAGGTCAGCAGCACGCCCAGAAAAGGGATATCCTTTTTGCCGGCGATCAACTCGTAAGCCTGGGGCGCCTGGTCGATCGTGAAGCGCTGGGTGATGAGCGGCTGCACATTGACCTGATTCTGCGCCAGCAGGTCAACAAAGGCTTCCAGGTTGCGCCCCTCCGTCCAGCGTACATAACCCAGCGGGTAATCCACTCCGCCTTCTTCGTAGGATGGATCGTAGCGCCCCGGCCCATACGAGCGCGAATTCAGGAAGGTCAGCTCTTTCTCATAATAGACTTTGCGTGGCAGCTCCAGCCCGACCGCGCCGACGGCGACCACGCGCGCCCGGTCGCGGGCGATCAACCCCGCAAGCTCAACCGGATCGTTGGCGCTCGTATCGGCGCAGATCAGCACCGCATCGCAGCCCTGCCCGCGGGTAAAGCTTTGCGCGGACTCCAACGCCTCGGCGCGGATCACCGCCTCGGCCTGCAAAGACCGCGCCAGCGCGACCCGGCTCGGGTCCAGATCTATCCCGAGCGCCTTACAGCCCGCCGCCCTGGCGATCTGGATCGCCAGCAGCCCCAGCAGGCCTAATCCGATCACCGCGACGCGCTCGCCAAGCCGGGTTTCAGCCAGCCGGAAGCCGTGCAGGGCGATTGCGCCTAGGGTCGTGAAGGCTGCGGATTCGAAGTCGACTTCGTCTGGCAGCCGCGTGAGCAGGTTTTGCGGCACACAGACAAATTCGGCATGCACGGCAAACCCGCCGCCCGCACACGCCACGCGCTGCCCGACCTTGTAACCCGCCAGGCCCGCGCCCACCGCGGCGATCGTCCCAGCCGAAGAATAGCCCAGTGGCATGGGCTGATCCAGCCGGCTCAAGGCCGCCTCGAGCGTAGAAACCACGCCCTCACGCCGCGCCTTATCGATCACCTGGCGCGCCAGGTCGGGCCGTGAGCGCGCCTTCCCCACCAGCGACTTCTCAGCAAACGAGACCAGCATGCGCTCCGTCCCCGCGGACACGAGTGAGGCCGCGGTTTGAACCAGCGCTTCGCCGCTCTGCGGCACAGGCGCTGGCACATCTGCCACGATGGTCTCACCGTTTTTTAGATTTTGAAGGACCTGTTTCATCCACGCTCAACTTTTCTTATCAGAGATTTTTTCAACCCAGCCACCGGGATTATAGCGCATTAATTTTACCGGTGATATAATGACCCCGCTTTGGGGTTTTCAACCTGCCAGGTTCAAAACCGTCAAATTTATTTGGCTCAAAGTTGATCCACCATCTGAGAAACGCACCAAAAATCCCTATGGACATCCGCTACCATAATTTTGCCCGCATTCTCGTTGAATATTCCGCCAACATCCAACCCGGCGACCGGGTTGCGATCTACAGCTCGATCACTGCTGCCGCAATGGTGCGGGAGCTGTATGTGCAGATCCTGCGCCGCGGCGCCCACCCACACCTGCTGCTCGACCTGCCCGATCAGGCCGAACTGTTCTTTGCCAACGCCGGCGATGAGAATCTCGACTTCCTGCCGGTCTTCCACAAGATCGCCTTTGAGGAGTTTGACGTGCTGCTCAAGCTGCCCGCAGACGAGAGCACGCGCAACCTCTCCAGGGTCGACCCGGGCAAACTCATGCGCTTTCAAAAAACCGCCTCTCCGCTGCTCCGGGCCCAATTCGAGCGCGGCGCGGCTGGCAAGCTGCGCTGGATGAGCACCATCTTTCCCACCCATGCCCATGCGGTTGAAGCGGATATGGGGTACGAAGCCTTTGCAGATTTCTTCTTCCGCGCCTGCCACGCCGACCCAGAGACCACTGACCCGGTTGCGTACTGGTCCGGCATCCAACAAACGCAGCAGCGCTACGCCGATTTCCTCACCGGGCGCGACCAAGTCGAGCTGCGTGGGCCGGACGTGGACCTCAAGCTTTCGATCAAAGGGCGCCGCTTTGAGAACGCCTGTGGGCAGTCCAACATGCCGGACGGCGAGATCTTCACCGGCCCAGTGGAGGAGTCGGTGGACGGCTGGGTGCGCTTTGCATACCCCGCCGTCCATTCGGGCGTTCTGATCGAAGGCGTGGAGCTCACCTTTAAGGAGGGCAGGATCGTCAAAGCCACCGCCGAAAAGAACCAGGATTTTCTACTGCGCACCCTGGACAGCGACCCGGGGGCGCGCTACCTGGGCGAGTTCGCGATCGGCCTCAACTACCAGATCGACCAGTTCACCCGCCACATCCTGCTCGATGAAAAGATCGGCGGCAGCTTCCACGTCGCCATGGGCGCTGGCTACCCCGAGACCGGCAGCCGCAACAAGAGCGTCATCCATTGGGATATGATTTGCGATATGCGCCGGGATTCCGAGATCCGGGTGGATGGGGATCTCGTCTATCAAAACGGGCGCTTCGTCATCTGAGCGGGTAACTCTCTCTCCCGGCCGACGGCGATAGCCTCAATCTAAATCGCACATCCGGCGGTACAAACCGTCCTTTGCCAGCAACTCGGCGTGCGCGCCGCGCTCAACCAGGCGGCCTTTTTCCAGTACCAGGATCTCGTCCATCATCTCCATCCCCACCAGCCGGTGGGTGATCATCAATAACGATTGTCCCGCAGACGCCCGGTAGACCGCCTGGAGCGCCTGAAGCTCGGACAACGCGTCCAGGTGCGCCATCCCCTCGTCCAGGATCAGGAGCGCCGCCGGTTTAAGCAGCGCCCGCGCCAGCGCAATCCGCTGTCGCTCCCCCCCGCTGAGCTTCAACCCCTGTTCGCCGGCCCAGGTGTCATAACCCTGAGGCAGTCCCAGGATGAACTCGTGTATCCCGGCCAGGTCCGCGGCTCGAAAGATCTCCTCGTCGCTGGCGCGCGGGTTTGCGATGCGCAGGTTATCTCGCAGGCTGGCGCTGAAAAGATAGCTGTTCTGCGGCACAACCGAAATGCGGGCGCGCAGCGCCTCCTGGGCGTAATCTCGCAGCGGGCGCCCTCCAAGCAGGATTTCACCCTCCTGGTATTCCCAAAAGCGCAGCAACAGGTTGACCAGGGTG
>JADYYC010000429.1 GCA_020853835.1 Anaerolineales bacterium | reverse complement strand
GCCGGGTGACTTCGTAGGGGTAGCGGTCGATATTGTTCTGGGGTTTGACACGGTACTCTTCCAGGAAATCGCTCCACAGGTTGAGCCGGGCGCGCAGTTCTAATGCGGCTTTATTGCTCCACGCGGTGCGCCATTGCGAGTGGATCGCGTCGATGCGCGCCTCCAGCTTTTGAAGCTCAGCTTTTTGCGCCGCGCTTTCGGCGGCTGCCTGAGCCTTCAGCATAAAGAGCAGCAGCCATCCGAGGGTGAACTGCGGATAAGGGGGCGCGCCCGGTTTGCTTTGCACGTCGATCAGTCGATAGATTTCCTTTGTGGTCAGGTAGCTTTCGAGTTCGTCGATGCCCGCCCTGATGAAACGCAGTTCGTAGTCTGCATCACTCACCGTTCACCCCAATTTTCTAGTCTGAAGGCGGCGGGGCTGGAAAAGCCGCCTCGCCTTCAGACCAAATCTATAACGCGCTTTTCTGCCCGAGCAATTTTGGCAAGCCCTCGATCACAGCAGGAGGCTCAGCGGCCCTTCCAGATAAAGAGCCAACGCCTGCAGGAAGCGGGCCGCTTCAGCCCCGTCGCTGACGCGGTGATCGACGGAGAGCGTTGCCTTCATCCGCCAGCCCACCGCCAGCCCGCCCTCTTTGACGACCGGTACCTGGCGAGCCGTCCCCACGGCGAGAATCGCCGCCTCGGGGGGGTTGATGATGGCGCTAAAGTTCTCCACATCGTACATCCCGAGGTTGCTGATCGAAAAGGTGGACCCTTCGATGTCCTCCGGACGTACCTTGCCTTCGCGCGCCCTGGAAGCCATCGTCCGCACCTCGACTGCGATCTGGCGCAGCGGTTTGCGGTCCGCATCCCGACAGACCACGGTCAGCAAACCGCCTTCGACCGCGACCGCGACGCCGATGTTGACCGCGCCGTGCCGGATGACCTGATTTTCACCCAGCGAGGCGTTCAGATTGGGGAATTGGCGCAAAGCGAGGGCGACGCCTTTGACGATGAAGTCGTTGACGGAGACCTTTTCTTCGTCCGAAAGCATTGAATTGACCTGCTGGCGGAGCGCCACCAGGCTGTCCACATCGTATTCGTGCGTGACATAGAAATGGGGCGCCTGCTGCTTGGCTTCCGTCATCCGCCGCCCAATTGCGGCGCGCAGGCGGTTGAGCGGCAGGATCTCGTCCGCAGGCGTTTCCGCCGTCGGAAGCGGGGCGAGCGGCGCAAGCGGCGCCGTGGGTTTTGTCGCTTTTTCGATCGACGGCCTGGCCGGTTCGGCTTTTAGCGCTGGCGCTGCCGCCTCTTGATATCGAGCTGGAGATTGCAGGTATTCGACGATGTCCCTTTTAACGATGCGCCCGCCCGGTCCCGACCCGGCGACCTGTCCGAGGTTGATCCTGGCCTCGGTCGCCATGCGCCGGGCAATCGGTGAGGCGCGCAAGCCTTCTGGGAGATGGCTTCCCTCGGGCGCCTCTGCCTGTGCGGCTGGCGCCGGCGCGGGGCTGGCCGCTTCGGCCTTTTCGACCGGAGTCGCTTCCGGTTTTGGCGGGGCGCCCTCAGCTTTGCCGGCAGACTGAGCCGCCTTTTCCACGTCCTCGCCAGGCGCGGCGATGACCGCGATTGGCATGTTGACCGGCACGACTGCGCCTGCCTCGACGAGGTGGCGGGCTACCACGCCTTCATAGTTCGATTCCACTTCGACGGTAGCTTTGTCGGTTTCAATTTCTGCCAGGACGGCCCCTTTTTCGATTTTCTCACCCTCTTGAACCACCCATTTGACCAGGGTGCCTTCTGCCATGTCAAAACCCAGCTTGGGCATGGTGACGATTTCAGCCATCAAAGCACCTCCTTCACAGCCTGGATGACGTCTTCCACCTGCGGCAGCGCAAGCTGCTCCAATGTCCGGTTGTAGGGAAGCGGAACCTCTTTCTGAGCCACGCGCTGAATGGGCGCATCCACGTAATCGAAGGCCTCCTCGTAAATGCGGGAAGCGATCTCGGACCCCACTCCGAAAGACCTCCACCCTTCTTCAACGATCACGGCGCGGTTGGTCTTGCGGAACGATGCGAGTACCGGTTCCATGTCCAGCGGGCGCAGCGTGCGCAAATCGATGATCTCGGCCTCGATCCCCGTTGCAGCAAGCTGCTCAGCCGCCTTGGTCGAGGTCTCGAGCATTTTACTGTACGTCACAATGGTGACGTCTTTGCCTTCGCGGTGGACCTTGGACTTCCCGATGGGTATGGTGTAATCCCCATCCGGGACCTCGCCGCGGACCTGGTAAAGGGTGGCGTGTTCGATGAAAAAGATCGGGTCGTTTGAACGGATCGCCGACTTGAGCAAACCTTTGGCGTCTTCCGCCGTCCCCGGCGCGACGACCTTGAGCCCGGGGAAATGGGCAAAGACGGCATCGGGGGTTTGCGAATGCGTCGCGCCCAGTTGGCGCCCCCCGCCGCCCACCGTGCGGATGACCAGCGGGAGCGTCATTTGACCGCCGAACATGTAGTGCAGCTTGGCGGCCTGGTTGACGATGTGATCCATGGCGGAAAACGCAAAGTTGATCGTCATCAGCTCTGCCACCGGGCGTAGGCCGGTCAGGGCGGCGCCGATGGCCGCGCCGATGATCGTTGACTCGGAAATCGGGGTATCCCGCACGCGCTTCTCCCCAAAATGATCGTAGAAACCCTTCGTAACCGCGTAAGAGCCGCCCCACACGCCGACTTCCTCGCCCATGATAAAGACATCAGGATCGCGCTCCATCTCCTCCCACAATGCCCGGGAGATCGCTTCGCGCATCGTTATTCGTGCCATAATATTTTCTTCCCTCTAATTTCCATTTGCTCAGTTCGCAGATAGGTTCAGGCAAAAATCAGCCTGGGAAAGCCTATCTTCATTTATCAAAGTAAACGTGTTTGTACAGGTCTGCCGGTTCGGGTTCGGGACTGGTTTCCGCAAATTGGATAGACGCTTGAACCTCGGCGGCCACTTTCTGATCAATTTGGTCGAGTTCCGCTTCCTCGGCGATCTTATTTGAGGTGAGGTAATGGTCATAGATCCCGATCGGGTCATTTTCTTCCCAGCGCTTGACTTCATCCTGTTTGCGATAGCGTTCAGGATCGCCCATCGAATGGCCGCTAAAACGGTAAGTTTCGACCTCCAGGAAATAGGGCCCTTTGCCAGACCGGATATCAGCCAGGAGCCGCTCCGCAGCCTGGCGAACTTTGATGATGTCCATCCCATCCACGCGTTCGTTTGGGATGCAATAGCCTTCCGCCTTCTGGCGTATTTCGGATACGGCCGAAGCCCGGTCGACCGCGGTGCCCATGCCGTACTGGTTGTTCTCGCACACCCACAGAACCGGTAGGTTCCAGACCTTCGAGAGGTTCAACGCTTCGTGAAAATAGCCGATGTTGGTTGCGCCGTCCCCGAACATGCAGATGGTGACCCCATTCCTTCCTTTGTACTGGTCTCCCAGCGCCAGCCCGGCCGCGATGGGCAGGTGCGCCCCGACGATGGCATGCCCGCCCCAAAAGTTCTTGTGGACATCGGCCATGTGCATCGACCCGCCTTTGCCATGCGACGTGCCGGTGACCTTGCCGAGCAGCTCCGCCATGACCATGTCGGCGGAGACGCCGCAGTTGATGGCGACTCCGTGGTCGCGATAGGCGGTGATGACCCGGTCTTGCGGCAGGCGCGCCGAGATCAGACCCGTGCTGACCGCCTCTTGTCCGATGTAAAGGTGCAGAAATCCGCCGATCTTGCCTTCCTGATAGAGCAGGGCTGCGGCCTCCTCGATGCGCCGGATCAATACCATCTGGTGATATAAATCTAAATACTCTTCCTTTTCCATTTTTCCAGCCTCGTAAATGATGATTACACAGATCACGCCTGGCAGGACCAGGCGTAGAGTTTTACTGCCAAACTCCGTTCGAGTCAACCTTAAGATTGTACCATTATTCTCCAATGATGCTGACTTTGGGCGCTGAATTTTCCAGCCCTAGCGAACCATCAGCGGCAGAAACACATATTGGTTGCGGTCGTGCACAAAGATGTCCTCTACCCCGTTGTGATCGCCGCTCACCAGGTTGCTGGCATAGGATACGAAAACGATATAGCGCCCATCGGAAGAGATGGAGGCTTTCCAACTGTCGCTGTTGCCCTCCCCACCTTTATCGGAGATCGATACCCGCTCAGTTTTTCCCGTCTGCCGGTCGTGCAGGAAGACATCACCTTTCGCGTTGGTATCCCCTGGTACCAGGTTGCTGGCATAGGCTTCAAAAGCCACATAACGCCCGTCGGGCGTAATAGAAGGATCCGTGCTGTCACCATCACCCTGTCCGCCGCCGCTGGATATTGATACCCGTTTGGTCGTCCCACTCATCCGGTCACGCACGAAGACATCCCATTTCCCGTTGGTATCTCCGCTCACCAGGTTGCTGGCCATAGACATAAAGGCTACATAACGCCCATCGTTGGAAATGGAGGGATTCATGCTGCCGTTATTACCTGGTCCACCGCCGCTGGCGACTGAGATAAGTTCGGTTGTTTTTGTCTGCCGGTCGTGCAGGAAGATATCCTGTTCTCCGTTAGTGTCCCCGCTCACCAGGTTGCTGGCATCGGAATAAAATACAACAAAGCGCCCATCGGTGGAAAATGAAGGGGCATAACTATCACCATTGCTCTGCGGCAAGCCGCCGCTGGGGGCTGAGATACGCGCGGTGTTTCCGCTCTGCCGGTTGTGCACAAAGATATCCCTTTTCCCGTTGGTATCCCCGCTCACCAGATTGCTGGCATCGGAATTAAACGCCACCAGGCTCCCGTCGGCTGAAATAGAAGGGTTGTAACTGTCGCCATTGCCCTCGCCGCCGTTGCTGCTAACCGATACCCG
>JADYYC010000428.1 GCA_020853835.1 Anaerolineales bacterium | reverse complement strand
GAGCGCTGCGGCAGCCGTCTCGAGCGCGGCGGAGCTCATCGCACCGCCTCTGTGAGCGATCCGCTGATGAGGGTGAGGAAGAGCACCAGGAGCAAAAAAGCCCAGACCATCCCCGCCTGGCTCTCAAGGAGGCGGTTAGAAAGCCTCAGGGTGAAACGGAGCGGCTGCAGCAAGGGTGGCAGCAGGCGGTAGAGCCATTCCAGCCCCAGGACGGACCGCATCCCGCGGGCGAAGGCATCAAAGCGCCTGCGCGCCAGGCTGCGCAGCCCGAAGATGAGCAGCGCCAGCCCGCATACCAGCACGCCCGGGAGCAAATTTTCCAGCGTGACCCGGCCGAGCCAGCCGGACGGCGAAGCGGGCGAGACGGCAAAGGGGAGGCTGAAGAGCGTCAACGGGCCAAGCGCGAGCCCGGCGAGGTACAGCGCCCAGACCCAACGCTCCGGAATCGGCATAGCCGGGCCCGGCTGGCTCGATTGGCGTAACCAGCCCAGCGTCAGCAGGCTCTGGGCGGCTAAAAGGAGCAGCGGCCCGGCGCCCGGCTGGGCGTAGAGCGCCGCGCCGCCCCAGGTGGGGGTGAACGCCAGGCCGGTCAAGCCGATGGCGCTGACCCAAAAGAGCGGGCGCAGCCAGGCTGGGCGGACAGCGTGTTGCAGGAACGTTCCGCCGGCGAGCAGCAGCGTCGTTCCCCAGGCAAACACGGCCTGGGGCAAGCCGTAGAACGCCCCTGCCAGCGCCAGCGCCCCCGCAGCCGGGATCCACGCCAGGCGGGCGGCGTTTTGATCCTCCCCGCCGGTCAAGATCCAGCCCGCCCGCCACGCAGCCACGACGATCAGGGCAAACAACAGCCCGGTTAACCCGCTCACATTGGCGGCCGCGACCTGCTGGAGCAGGTAGAGCGCCGGGGCGCAGGTCGCCAGGCGCAGCAGCGGCCCAAGCGCCGGCGGAAGCGGGATCTGGCGCGTCGGCGCGGAGTGCGGGGGGATGGCGCCCAGGCGCAGCCCGGCCGCGGCGATCAGCCAGGCCGCCGCCAGAGGCGACGATGTCAGGTACGCTGGAAGGTTGTAGCTCGGGAGCGCGACCAGCATGCCCGCCAGCGCCGCCAGCAGGCTCGCCAGGCGCAACCCCATTTCCAATCCGAATTGCGCCGCTTCTTCCTGAGTCGAGACCTGCCGCAGCCAGACGATCCCTTCCAGCAGCGTCGCCGCAGCCCAGGCCAGCAGGAATGTGTGCAGATCCCCCGCCTGAACGGCGAACATACACAGCGCGGTGAGCGCCAACCCGCCCGCCAGGAGCGGGGCGGAGGGTCGGGGCAGGTCGGCCCGTCCCCCCTGGGCGGCGGCGGTGAGCAGGGTGGCGAGCAGCAGGGTCGCCAGCGCCAGTGCATATCCCCAGGCGGTTTCATCGAGCCTGAATGGGAGCCGCGTGGAGGCGGGCGCCTCGATATACCGGTTGAGCCAGGCCAGGCTGGCGGGAGGAAAAGCGCGGCTGGCGAGGGCGGCGATCCAGGCTGCCAGCGCCAGCAGAACCGCCCCCAGCCACTGGTAGACGAAACCGGGCCGGAGCAGGCGGACGGCGATCAGGGCGGCTGCGCCGGCGAGCAGGATGAGAGGGGGAACGGCGCCGGTCATGTCGGTTTGCTGGATGGCGGAGTTACTTGCGGATGACCGGCGGCAGCCAGGCTGCGTCGCGGGGGCTGGCGAGCGCCCCGCCCAGGTCGATCATCTCCAGGGTCTCCAGGTCGAGATAGGTGAGCCAGCGCTCTTGCGAGACTAATAACACTCCCGATCCGTCCGGCGCCCAGCGCACCTGGCGCGTGTCCGAGGGCAGTTCGGCCAAAGGCGTCAGGTCGCCCTTCTGACCTTGCAGCTCGAAGAGGATGGCCGGCTGGTCGAGCGGAATGATGCGCACGCCCAGCCCCAGGTTCTCGGACAAGGAGGGCTGCACCCATTCCAGACAGATGGAGCGGCTGGAATCGTTTTGCAGCTCGTTCAACGCGAGCTTCTCCAACAGCGCGTCGAGCGCAAACTGGAATTTTACGCCCGGCAGGAGCAGCTCGACGCTGGTTGGCACAACGCTCCAAAGCTGGACTTCGGCCGGCCGGTTCTGTCCCGGCTGGCTGGCGTGCGCGACCACAAAGCGCCCGTCCTCGAGCCAGGCCAGGCTGGAGTCGCTTTCCTGCTTCTCGAAGGAGTCGATCACCTGCACCAGGTTGCCGGTCTTGGTATCCAGGACGGAGCTCCAACTCACCTCGGACTGGCGCGGGGCGACGCGCACCAAGACAAACCGTCCCTGCGGCGACCAGCGCGGCTCGGAGAACTCGGCTTGCACCTGCACCGGCTTCCCCTTTGGGTCGCTCAGCTCGACCAGGCCCGGGTTGAGGTTCTCGGCCGGCTCTCGCAGCGACTGGACCAGCCAGACGCCGCGGCGGTCGGTCCACAGCAGGGATTTGCTGTTGGGCGACCAGAAAAGCGCGCTGCAATCAAGGCTCGCCGGCGAATCGCCCTCCGGCGCAAGGCATTCGCCGGGCTGGAAGGCTGCCTCGGGGTCATCCACCGGCAGGAGGTAGACCTTCCCCCCGCCGCGCGGGGTGCGGTATGCCAGCCATCGCCCGTCGGGTGACAATGCCAGGTCTGCCAGGTCGGGCTTGAGGCGCAGGACCGGCCGGACCTGTTTGGTCTCGAAATCCAGGAGCTCAAGGTCGAACAGTTCGCTGCCGTTGGCGGCGAGGCCTTTGCGGCGCAGCAGCGCCACCGTTTTGCCCGACTGGCTGGCTGAGAACTGCACCACGTTTTCGGCCAGGACGACCCCGTAGCGCGTGCGCGGGTCCCAGCGCACCAGGCGTCCGGAGGTGACGAAGAGCAGGTCGCTGGTCAAGATCGAGCGCGGGCGGTTGGGAGCGGCGAGCAGCGTCCCCGAGGGGGCATAGGTCGAGATGGGGGTGGCGGCGAGCGAGGGCGGCCCGGTGGGCGCCGGATCCGTGGGGATGATCACTTCAGGAATGGAGATCGAGCGCGGTTCGGAGGCGGTAAAGGGCGAGGTGTCCGCCGCCTCGGATGGGCGGGTCGCCGGCGCGGCGGTTGTCTGCGCGGCCGCCGCGGGCAGGGCAGCCTCGCCCAATGCCCCGGAGAGGCTTGCGCACCCGGCTAACCCTGCCGCCGCCAGCAGCAGCGCCGCGATCGCCAGCGGGACGG
>JADYYC010000427.1 GCA_020853835.1 Anaerolineales bacterium | reverse complement strand
TTTCTTTTGGTGATTGTCGGAGAATACAACGCCGGAAAAAGCGCTTTCATCAATGCGCTCCTGGGCGAGGCGTACCTGACCGAGGGCGTCACGCCCACAACCACGCAGATCAATATTCTGCGCTTTGGTGAAACACAAAGCAGGACGCTGGAAAAGGAAAACCAGCTCCAGATCACCTTACCGGTTGACCTGCTGAAAGAAATCAGCATCGTCGATACTCCGGGGACGAATGCCATTATTCGATCCCACGAGACTATTACGACCGATTTCATTCCCCGCTCCGACCTGGTGTTGTTTGTCACCTCCGCAGACCGGCCGTTTACCGAGAGCGAACGGCTTTTCATGGAAAGAATCCGCGATTGGGGCAAGAAAATCCTGGTCATCATCAACAAGATCGATATCTTGCAATCGGATCAGGACATCCTGCAGGTCATAGAGTTTGTAAACGTGAACGGGCGCGCTCTGCTTGGCGTTTCCCCTGAGATTTTCCCCGTCAGCGCCCGCCTGGCGCTGGCTTCAAAACTGGCAACGAACGAGTTGTCGGCCGAGAGCAGGTTCGAACCGCTGGAAAACTACATCCGCTCTACGCTGGACGAGGCCAGCCGCGTGCGTATCAAATTGTTGAACCCGTTGGGCGTCGGTTTGCACCTGGCCGAACGTTACCTTGCCATTGTGGTCAACCGCCTCCATACCCTGGCGGACGACATCGAAATGCTCGAGGACGTCGAGAGCCAGATGAGCCTGTACAAAGAAGATATGCAGCGCGATTTTAGATATCGCATGGCAGATATCGAAAACCTGCTCTATGAGATGGAGAAGAGAGGTCTGGATTATTTTGAAGAAACCTTTCGGCTGAAGCGCGTTTTCGACCTGCTCAGCAAGGAGCGCATTCAAGCCGAATTCGAGAACAAGGTCGTCGCAGACATGCCGGCTCAGATCGAAAACAAAGTCACCGACCTCGTAGATTGGCTGGTCGAATCAGACTTGCGCCAGTGGCAGGCGGTCAATGAGCACCTCGCGGAGCGCCGCAAGGCGTATCAGGATCGGATCGTGGGCGATTTGGGGCCAGGCGGGTTTGAATACGATCGTGAGCGGCTTATGGAGGCCGTCGGAAGGTACGCCCAGCAAGTCGTCGATACCTATGATAAAGTCGATGAATCGCGCCAGATCGCGAACAGCGCACAAGAAGCGGTCGCGGCCTCGGCAGTGCTGGAAGTGGGAGCGATTGGCCTGGGCGCATTGGTCGCAGTGCTCGCGTCGACTGCTGCTGCAGACGTGACCGGCATCCTCTTGGCGACTTTTATCGCCGCCTTGGGTTTCGTGATCATACCGGCAAAAAGGAAAATGGCCAAAACCGAATTGAGCGCAAAGTTGCGCGAACTGCGCGAGCGATTGGCAGAAACCCTGGGTGCACAATTTCAAAAAGAAATCGATCACAGCGCCCAAAAGATCGACAATGCCATTTCGCCGTACACTCGTTTCGTCCGTGCCGAGCAGCAAAACCTGGTAAATTTACAGAAGACCTTGCTCGATTTCAAGCTGGAGCTCAGCCGTCTGCGAGACAAAGTCGCCTCGGCAGAGAAACAATAAATGGGCCAAAACACGCCTTGCCATTTGCTTGACATTTTTATTTACTGCATGGTAGACTAACACTCTCAAATTCTTGTGAGAAAGGAGGCAGGCGCGATTCTATGAACAGCTTTTTCAACCGCACTGGTAACCTGAATGCCAGCGATGTTGACGACATCATCCCTTATCGTATTGCGCCTGTCGGCTGAAAGCAAGACCTCTTTTTGATTGATTTTCACAACCACGGGTGCTCGGAAGACCCGTGGTTTTTTTATTAACATGCAGAAAAAGGGAAACACACGCCATGTATCAGCCTGAAGACCTCAGCAAGATCATCGCGAAAAATAAATTTCAAGGCATTTGGAGCTTGATGAGCGGCTTCCGCACCGCCTATGCCGGCGCGAACCTCAGCCTGGGGTTTTCCGCCCTGTTCAAGACCTCCACTTTTCTATTGCTGCGTTATTTCGCCGACCAGGTTGTTGGAAGTCCAACTGCAAGCCGCATCCTGCCCTGGATCGCGCTGGGGTTCATCGCGCTTGCCGCGCTCGAAGGATCGTTCACCTATTTGAGCGGGAGGCTGGCAGCCTACACCGCCGAGGGCATCACCCAGAAGCTGCGAGACTACCTCTACGATCACATCCAGCACTTGAATTTCGCCTATCACAGCCAGGCGAAGACCGGCGACTTGATCGAGCGGGTGACTTCTGATGTCGATGCGCTCAGGCGCTTCTTTGCTGAGCAAGCCATCGGGGTTGGGAGGATCGTCTTCTTGTTCGTGGTCAATTTCACCGCGCTCATGTACTTGAACCGGTTCCTGGCGTTGATTTCCATTTCAGCCATGCCGCTCATCCTTTCCGCCTCGCTGTTCTTCTTTCGCAAGGTCACCAAAGCGTATGAAGCTTACCAGGAACAGGAAGCGGTGCTGACCACGACGCTGCAAGAGAACCTCAGCGGCGTGCGCGTCGTCAAAGCCTTTGCCCGCCAGGATTACGAGAAAGAGAAATTCGACAAAGAAAACTGGCAAAAGTTCATCCTGGGCCGGAAGCTGATGGCAATGCACTCGCTGTTCTGGCCTGTGTCGGACATCATTTGCGCCACCCAGATGCTCGCGGGTCTGACCATCGCCGCGATCATGACAATCAACGGCACGATCACCGTCGGCACTTATGTAGCCTATGCCGGCCTGGTCGTGTGGCTGATCTGGCCCCTGCGCAACCTCGGACGGCTGATCGTGCAGACTTCGACCGGCCTGGTCTCATTTGGCCGGGTGAGAGACATCATCAAAGAGAACCGCGAGCCCCTGGATCAGGGCGATTACCAGCCTCTCGGAGAAGTTCGAGGAGAGCTTGTGTTCGACGGCGTATGTTTTGAATACGCCGGTGACGAGGACCCCGTGCTGCAAGATATCAGCTTCAACGTAAAACCGGGACAGACAATCGCCCTGCTGGGCTTGACGGGGTCCGGAAAGACCACGCTGGTCAACCTGCTGCCGCGGTTCTATGAATACACCTGCGGATCCATCAAACTGGATGGCGTCGAGTTATCCCGCTACACGCGCCGGTTCTTGCGCAGCCAGATCGGAATCGTGGAACAGGAGCCGTTCCTGTTCTCGCGCACCATCCGTGACAACATCCTGTACGGGGTCGGGCGAGAGGTCGAGCACGCTGAACTCGAGACCGCCGCCAGGGCAGCCGCGATACATGACGCCGTTCTTGCCTTTCCGGAAAGATATGACACTTTGGTGGGAGAGAGAGGCGTCACCCTCTCCGGCGGGCAGATGCAGCGCGTCACTATCGCCAGGACGATTCTGCGCGAGCCGCGCATCTTGATCCTCGACGATTCGACCTCCTCGGTCGACTACGAAACCGAGTCCGAGATCAGAGGCGCTCTCGAGAACTTGATGGTCGGGCGCACAACCTTTATCATCGCCCACCGCATCCAAAGCGTGATGGACGCAGACCTGATCCTGGTTTTGGACAAAGGTCGGATCGTTCAGAAAGGCACACATGCTCAGCTCATCGAAGTTGAAGGCGTCTACCGCCAGATTTTCGACATCCAGACGCGCATTGAAGGTGAGCTGAAACAAGAGATCGAGCTGGCCGAAAACCCGGTTTTAACAGAGAGCCTGGATTAAGCTGGGGCCGTCAACGCTCATCTAGAAACAGGAGCTTGCTCATGACTGCTCAATTCTACGAAGAAGAAGAATTTACCACCCAGTTCAATGGGAAAACCGTGCTGCGCATCCTGGCCCAGACTCAGCAGCACTGGTTATGGGTGGTCGGTTTTATCATCTCGATCATCGTCACGTCCATTTTAGATGGCTACTTCACCTATCTTGGCAAGCAGATCATCGACCTCGGCATCCTGGCTGGTGATAAGCAGGCGCTGGTCGCGATTGTCACAAGATACGCCGCGCTCATCCTGGTTCAGGCCGTGACGGTGCTCGGCTTTGTCTATCTTGCAGGCGTGCTCGGCGAGCGGGTGCGCTATGACCTGCGCAAGAAACTGGTCGACAATTTACAGGACCTGTCGTTGTCCTATTACAGCCGCACGCCCGTTGGCTGGATCATGTCGCGCGTTACTTCAGATACCGAGCGCGTCTCAGACCTGGTAACCTGGGGGCTGCTGGATGTCTTTTGGGCGCTGGCGAACATCATCACGTCGGCCTATTTCATGCTCAAGATCAACTGGCGCTTGGGGTTGTTTGTCCTTGCAATTCTGCCCTTGATCACCTGGATTGCCATCCAATTTCGCAAGAAGATCCTCGATGAATTTCGACGCGCCAGGAAGATGAACTCCAAGATCACCGGGGCGTTCAACGAGAACATCACCGGCGTGCATGTGGTTAAAGCGCTGGGCCGGGAAGATGAAAACATCCAGGAATTCCACGGCCTGACCTCGGAAATGTACCGCGCCAGCTATCGCGCCGCCTGGTTATCCGCCCTGTTCCTGCCCACCGTCCAGATCATCAGCGCGTTTGCGCTGGGCGCGGTTGCCTGGTACGGCGGCCTGAGCGTGGCGACGGGGGCGATCACGATCGGCGGCATTCAGGCGTTCGTGTCGTACATCCTCTTTATCATGTGGCCCATCCAAGACCTCGCACGGGTTTACGCTGAAATGCAGCAATCGATTGCGTCTGCAGAAAGGATGTTTTCGCTGATCGACGCGGTGCCTGAGCTGCAAGACCGCCCTGGGGCTGTCGATTCCGGCGACCTGACGGGCGACATCGTCTTCGACCAGGTGGATTTTTACTACGACCCCGAGAAGCCGGTGCTGCAAGATTTCAGCTTGCACGTCAGCCACGGCGAAACCATTGCCCTGGTCGGCCCTACCGGCGGCGGCAAGACGACGATCGTCAACCTGATCTGTCGTTTCTATGAACCAACGCGTGGAAAAATACTGATAAACGGTGTTGACTATACGCAGTTTACTCAGCGCTCCATCCAGTCCCGCATCGGCATCGTCCTCCAGACGCCGCACCTCTTCTCCGGCTCGATCATGGATAACATCCGTTATGGCCGGCTGGAAGCCACCGACCAGGAAGTCGAGGAAGCCGCAAAACTGGCTGGCGCTCACGAGTTCATCATCCGCCAGGAAAAAGGGTACCTCCAGGATGTCGGAGAGAGCGGGAACTTGCTCTCGACCGGTCAGAAACAGTTGGTCAGCCTTGCCAGGGCGCTCCTCGCCAATCCACAGATCTTTATCATGGATGAGGCAACGAGCTCGGTGGACACTCTGACTGAGGCGCTGATCCAACAGGGGATGGAGAATCTGATGCGAGACCGCACCAGCTTCGTCATCGCCCACCGGCTTTCAACTATCCGCCGTGCCGACCGCATCATCCTGATTGAAAACGGCCGGATTATGGAAATCGGCACTCACAACGAGCTGCTCTTGAAGCGCGGCAAATACTTCAACCTGTATAC
>JADYYC010000426.1 GCA_020853835.1 Anaerolineales bacterium | reverse complement strand
GCACGCAGCGCCCCCCTGCCTGGCGCGCCAGAGGCGCCAACGCGGCCGCGACGCTGGTTTTGCCCGTGCCGCCTTTTCCGGATAAGATAACAAGCTGTTTCATCACGATCGTCTCACCTGCCGATGCGGTGAAATTCACCTTCTACATCCGGCGTCGAAGCCCGTGCGGGCTCGATCATCAGGGCGATCTGTTCCGCTATCCCCGCAAAGAGGCTGGTAAATTCCGGATGGATTTCTATGAGGGTCTTTCCCTGAGCGATGCCCGCCGCAATCTCTCGCTGAAAGGGGATGCGGGCCAGCACCGGCAGCTTCTCCGCCCGGCAGTAGTTTTCAACCTGGTCAACGGGGCGGGTGTTTTGCGCCGCGCTGTCATAGCGGTTCAAGACCACCCCGGCAGGGATTGCCATCTCACGCGCGACCTCGGCCGCCAGTTTCAAATCATGCAAGCCGAACGGGGTTGGCTCGCTGACGAGTAAAAGGAAATCTGAACCGCGCGCGGCTTCGACGACCGAGCACGAAGCGCCGGGCGAGGCGTCGACGATGAGAGCCTGTCCCGGTTTGGGCTGTATCCAGCGCTTGAGCTGGCGGATGACCGGCACGGCCATCGGCTCGCCGACGTTCAACCGCCCGTGTCCAAACCGAATCCCGGCCGGCGTGATGCCCGCTTCGAGCGTGCCCAGCGGGTTGAGGACCTCCCGGATGGCGCCTTCGGGGCAGTTTTGGGCGCAGGATCCGCATCCGTGGCAGAGTTGGGGGAAGACCAGGGTCTTCTTGCCCAGCACTGCCACGGCGTGATACTGGCAGACTTCGGCGCATTTCCCGCAATGCGTACAGCGCGTTTCATCGATCTGCGGGATGAGCACCCCCACCTGCTTGCGCTCTTTCAGGTCTGGCTTGAGAAAGAGGTGCGCGTTGGGCGCCTCGATATCGCAGTCCAGGAAAAGAGGGGCGGTTGGACGGCCGTTGTTCTGGCGCGCCGCCTCTGCCAGGCTGACCGCCAGCGCCACGGCGATGGTGGTCTTGCCTGTGCCCCCTTTTCCGCTTGCGACCGTGATCTTCATCGGATCTCGCCGTCCAGATCAACCGCCATGATGACCGGGGCTGGTGGGCTGACCAACCTGTTGAAGCTGGCCCGCTTTAAAGCGCTTCAGGGTTTCTTCCACGCTGCCGGCTGAGCCAAACTGGTACATCTTGATATCGGCGGCATGCAGAGCGTCGAAGGCGTTCGGCCCGAACTCGACGCTGATGACCGCCGCGCAGCCATTTAACGAGGCGATTTGCGCCGCCTGTATCCCTGCGCCGCCGCTGGAATGCAGGGCCGGGTTGTCCAACGCCTGCCATTCCCCGGTTTCCGTGTCGACCACGAGAAAACTGGCCGCCCGGCCGAAACGGGGATCTATGCTGGCGCCGATATCGGGCGCTGCAGTCGTTATCAAGACCTTCATGCGCCGCTCACTCCCGCACCATGCGGGTGCCGCACTTAGGACAGGTCCGGTCTTTGCAAGGCTGTCCGGCGACGTGCGGCAGCTTTTCACCACAGCTTGGGCAAACGCAATCCCCGCCGGGGCCCGAGCCGGGTTTGTTCCCGCCGCCCCTGCCGGCTCTCCCGAGACCGGGTCCCTGTCCGCGCCAGCCGCGGCCACGAAACGCTCTATTAAACATGATTTTCACTTCCTTTCTTGGGATCAATCGAAAGCCATCTCTTCCTTCCACTCCTGCCAGACCTTGCCTACGAGCTCGGGTCCGGGCTTGAGGGCGTGTTTTCCCGGCTGCCAACCCGAGGGGGTGACCTCGCCGGTGGCCTGGACGTGTTGGAAGGCTTTGATCTGGCGGATCAACTCCGACACGTTGCGCCCTACTTCGGGCGTGAGGACCTCCATCGCCAGGACGGTCCCATTTGGATCGATGATAAAACGGCCGCGGACGTCCACGCCGGCCGCTTCTTCGTAAACTCCATAGACGCTTCCGATCCGCCCGCCGCCATCAGATAACATCGGGAAGGGCACCCCGCCGTCCACCATCTTGGAAAGTTCGTGTTCCTGCCACATCTTGTGGACAAAGCGGCTGTCGGTGCTGACCGAGAGCACCTCGACGCCCAGTTTTTGCAGTTCGTCGAATTTGGCGGCGACCGCCGCCAGTTCGGTCGGTCAGACAAAGGTGAAATCACCCGGATAAAAGCACAGCACCACCCATTTTCCGCGGTAATCGGAGAGCTTGATGTTCTTGAACCCAACCCCCTTGATAAACGCGGATGCTTCGAAATCTGGGGCTTCATGCCCTACCCGAGCAGTGGTCATTTGGATCTCCTGTTGTGTGGATGTTTTTTGTCCTTCTGGAACGGCTTTGGCGATCGGACCGCCGGCTGGTTTCACACAAGAATCAGTCTCTTTGGCCATACCATTTTCTCCATTTCGAAATCAGTGCAGCTTGTCGGTTCGATCGACAATGCTGCCTTCAACATAAGCCATCACGGCGTCATCGATGATCGGGATGTCCGTGACAAGGGGGGTGATACCGATCTGCTGCATGCTCATATAGGCGCCCATGCCCATCCCGCGGCAGAGCAGCGCCTGGCAGTCTGCAATGGCGTGCGCCATTTGAGTGTGCTTGTCGTGCGAGGCGGCGTCCATGCCGTGCCCCTGTTTGTGATCGTGGGGTTCTTCAACCTGGACGTGCTGGCCTGAAAAATGGGAGTGGCCCAGCTTTTCGCGCAGCTCGCGCTCGACGATCTTTCCGTCTTCTATCGTTAAAACCATGTAATATGGGGCGCGCCCGAAGTGCTGGCTGATGTGCGTTCCGTCATCGGTGATCACTGCAATTTTCATGTTCTACTCCTGATGTTGTATGTTTTTGGTTTCCAAAGGGCTGTCTGAATGTTTCATATATAATCATGGGGCAAGCCTTTTGGGTGTTTATTCACGATCGAATGGTGTGAAATGGCGCTCCACCGGCTGGTCATCGATGTCGCTGGGGCAGAAAACCAGCAGTGAGCGCGAAATGCCCTCGCCGATGTTCTGCCAGCGGTGAGGCAGGTGGGCTTCGAAAAGCAGGCTGTCGCCGGCGCTGAGCAGATAATCTTCGTCCTGGATGGTGTACTTGAGCTCGCCTTCCAGGCAGAAGACAAATTCCAGCCCGGTGTGCACCACCGCAGCCGGCCCGCTTTCGGCCCGCGGCTGGAGCTCCACCAGGAACGGTTCGGCGCCTTTCTTTGCCAGCCCCGAGCCCAGTTCTTCGAGCGAGCCCGTGGAAAAATAAAGGCGCGGGCTCTGGTTGGCTTTGTGGCAAACGATGCTCTTTTTGACCTGGGGCGCTTCGAAAAAGCTCGTAATTGGGGCGTCCAGGGCGAATGCGAGCTGCTGTAACGTTGAAACGCTGGGCGAGGTGCGGGCGTTCTCGATCATGCTGAGGGTGTTGACGTTCAGGCCGCTCAGTTCAGACAGCGTTCGCAGCGTCAGGCCGCGCTCGGCCCGCAGGTCGCGCAGTTTTTGCCCGATGTCGACGGGCGGAAAGCGCGGTTCG
>JADYYC010000425.1 GCA_020853835.1 Anaerolineales bacterium | reverse complement strand
GTGATGTGATATCCAAGCCGGTGGATCCAGCCATCCGAGTCGCGGCCTGCGATCTGAACCTTAACCACCATTTCCTTTTGAATGGGGGTACTGACATCGAGTATGCTAAACTCATCAACCGCCCAACCGGCATTATTCGAAGGGCCATCGTTTGAAATTGAATTCAAAGTCAAGAACGGAGTCCATTGCCTCAGGCGCAGCGCCTTGTGTTGTGGTATCCCAGGAATCGTTATGCCTATCAGCAGGCTGTTCTCCCGATTCCACCCCGAGCCGGTTACCTTGGTTTTCCAATCTACAATGACCACACCCGTCAGTACATAAAACTCATCCGGCCCTATAGTTGTATGGATGTGATGTTTGGAGATAAATTTTTGCGGTTCTGTAATGTCGCTAATTCTAATTGTCATGATATTCTCCTTCTAGCTGAAGTGTCTGACTTACTCTCCATTGATAACAAAAAACTGGATAGATTGGGTATCACTTTCTGATACAAATAAGATACAATATATTTGATTAGCTCGGAAATCTGAGCGGAGACTATGTTCAGTCCTGAGTGAGACGGTTGTGGACGCGGACAATTCCTTTGGTGATTGGGTGCGGCGGCGGCGAAAAGCGCTCGATCTGACACAGGCCCAGTTGGCATACTGCGTGGGTTGTGCGGTGGTCACGCTGCGGAAGATTGAGGCAGACGAACGCAAACCGTCGCGCCAGATGGCCGAGCGATTGGTTCTTTGCTTAAAGATATCCCCAGAAGAAGCAGTCGAAGTCATCGCGCTGGCTGAGGATAAGCGGTTGTTTCGCCCTCAAAAGCCTGTAAAAGGGTCCGGCGAGAGCCTCTCGGCGAGCAACCTGCCCATCCCGATGACGCCTATGATTGGCCGGGCTGAAGAGTTGACCACGATCACTAACTGCCTGCGCCGCAAGGAGGTCCGCCTGTTTACGTTGACTGGACCGGTAGGCGTAGGCAAAACCCGCCTGGCAATCGAGGCTGGTTTGCGATTGCAAAACGAGTTTGCAGACGGGGTGTACCTGGTCGAGCTGGCGCCAGTTCAAGACCCTGCGTTGGTGCCAGCGGTCACCGCGACAGCCTTGGGGTTAGGTGAAACGCACGGATCAGACCTGGAGCATTCCATCGCAACATACCTGGCGCACAGAGAATTGCTGCTGATCTTCGATAATTTCGAACATATACAACCAGCGGCGAGATTTCTCTCTATTTTGTTGCGACACGCTCCAGGCCTACGGGTGCTGGTTACCAGTCGGGCCGTCTTACACCTTTATGGAGAATATGAATATGTCGTTTTGCCCTTTGCAGCGCCGGCTGGGAACGATCTGAGTGATACGGTTCAATCCGCTTGCGTGCAATTGTTCTGCGAGCGGGCCCAGGCGGCCAAGGCAGACTTTCGTTTGACGCCGGAGCAGGTTCCCATCGTTGCGGCCATCTGCCGCCGATTGGATGGCCTGCCATTAGCGATCGAATTGGCGGCTGCCCGGATCAAGCTTTTTTCGCCGCAAGAATTGCTTCAGCGGTTGGAGCGTCGCCTATCGGTAACGCCTCACGTATTCGAGACGCTTACAACCCATGACCGGGTGCTAGAAAACGCGATTGCCTGGAGCTATGGATTGCTGCCGCCCAACGTGCGCACGTTGTTTGCCCGGCTGGCAGTGTTCACGGGAGGCTTCACGTTAGGAGCGGCTGAGGTGGTTTGCTTTTTTCCTTCGGCGGAAGAATTCTCCTCCACAGATGGCAAGTCCTCCCGGGGAGCAACCGATATCACCCATGACCTGTCGACGCTCCAGGATCAAAGCCTGTTGCTGCGTCAGAATGCCAGCCCGGCGGTTGGCGAATCCCGTTTCATGATGCTAGAAACGATACGAGAATATGCCCTGAAACAGCTTCAAGCCAGCGGTGAGTTTGATCAACTGCAGGGGCGTCATGCGGACCACTTTACAGCCTGGGCAGAGCGCGCCGAAACTTGTCTGAATGGACCTGAACAGGTTGCCTGGCTGGCAAATATTGAAATGGAGCTCGACAACCTACGCGCCGCTTTGAGCTGGGCGCTTGCTGCAGGCAAGGTAGAGACGGCAGCGCGCTTGGTTTGCGCGTTGGCGGAATTCTGGCGCCGTCGCAGTCACTATAGTGAAGGGCGGCGCTGGTTAGAGCAGGTATTGGCCCGTTTTTCACCGGACCACCTACCCGACCCATTACTGGCAAGGACCCTCCAGACGGCCGGTTCGCTGGCATCCCGGCAGGCCGACTGGTCTGTAGCGCGGCAGTGGTTGAAAGAGAGCTTGAGCCTGTACAAGGCGTTCGGCGACCAGGCTGGCATTGCCAGTGTGCTTTTTGATCTGGGATGGATTGCGATAGACAAAAGAGATTGGATTGAGGCTGCCCGGTTGAACGAGAAAAGCCTGACTTTCGCTCGTAAAGCAGGTAACAATATAGCGCTATATCGTGCGCTGACCAATCTTGGGTGGACGAGACTCTGCTCAGGTGAATATGATAAGGCGACGAAGTTATTTTTCGAGGCGCATAAGATTGCCCAAAAAATTGGGCATGTCAAAGGAATCGCCGTGTCTTTAACCAACCTGGGTTGGACTGCCCTCGAGCGGGATGACCTCGGGTCGGCTTCGGCTTGCACAATGGAAAGCCTGCGCTTGTGTCATTTGCTCGGAGAACGGGAGGTGCTGGCTGAATGCCTGGAAATCCTGTTGGTGATTGCCGTGAAGGAGGGCTGCTATGAGCGCGCCACAAAGCTGGATGGCGCAGTCCATTCACTCTGGCAAAGACTCGACATAACCTGCCCGCCCAATCAGTATTCTGCCGCCAAGCACGCCATCGCCGTTACGGCACTGCACCTGAATTATCCAGAAGATGAATTCTCTTCAGCCAGGAAGAAAGGCGGCGAGATGAGTCTGGAATCCGTTGTGACATTTGCCGTGGAGGATGTGGTTCAAGTTTAGGCCCACTCAGGTGGGGGGAACAGATTTTACTAGACAAATCTATGATGGAGGAAGTTATGCCCGACACAAATGCTGAAATATATTTCCCCGAAACGAAAGCCAGGGCGGTCTTTGCCAGCGATGGACCGAAGCCGCAGTTCCTGATCGATACGCCCGGTTTTAAAACGCTGGTGGCGGGTTTAGAAGCCGGTCAACAGATACCCCCACACCCGGCCGAGGCGGCTATGTATCACTTTCTTGAAGGCGCTGGCTCGATGACCGTGGACGAGGAGACGTTTGCCGTCAGCCCTGGTGTCACGGTCATCGCTCCCGCGGGCGCATCAAGAGGAATAAACGCCAAGACGCGCCTGATCTTCCTGGGCGCCAAGGGCGCGTAACGGTTATCCCATTTACAACTTACGGCAGGTCTATAATTGTCCCTTCGCCAGGCGGGAACTTAGACTTGCAGCGAGTTGATGGAGGCCGCGCCGGATAACCGGCAAGGCTGGCAAACCCAACCCAAGCACGATCATCCCCCAACCCACGATAGCGAGCTGGTGATGCCAGGCATCGGCGTAATTGACTCCGCCGAAGATGTGGGTTGGGCCGGCCCAATACTGCACTGTTAGTGTCAAGAGACCGCTCAACACCAGGGTAATTGCCGCCGCGCTGCGGGGCAGGTTTTTGTTGTCGACGGGTTTCTCCAAACCGACCCCTTCCCAGATGGACGGGATGCGCAGGATCAGGAAGACAATCAAAGTGAGGACGGTGACGTAGACAATTGCATCTACCGGCATCGAAGCGCCGCGGATAAGGCGTGAGGCGGTGATGTGAATGATACCGACCACGGTGCCTGCGATCAGTGTGATTAAAGCCAGCCGGTACGAGCCTGGATGCCCCTTAATCAACTGAACCAGGGCGCGCACACCGACGACGCCGATCGCCAGCGTCACCAGGACGAATAGGATATACAACCATTTATAAGGGGCGATGAGCGCCATCTTCCCCCCAAACTTTTCTGCTGCCAGGGCGACGCACGTCGTGCCTGCGCCTGCAAATATTGTGAGGACGGCGGTCAAGCCCATCAAGACGATGGCAACCACGCGCAAAAATTTTGAAAATCCGTTTTTCATGTAATTTTCTCCTGGATGCTCTTTTGAAATGTTTTATCCTTCATACTAAAGCAAACCCGGCCACGAAGGCGGCCGTCATGAGAAATAACAACCCTGGGAGCAGCTTGAAGATCCTCTGACGGGAGAGGATCGGCTTTCCAGTTTTGAGGAATGAGAGCAGCAGCCCGCCCAAACCGATCAGGGCGCCGCCGACGCCGACCAGGGCAAAACCAGCGGAAACGCTGCCGCGCCATACGAGGGCGAACGGCAGGAAGGTGATCACCAGCCCGGCTATCCCGTGCACCAACGCAAGGGTGATGATCGCAACCGCTCCAGGCGTCAGAATGCGCGTGCCCACCACCAGCAGGAAACCGATGAGGCAAAACGCCAGGTAGGCCGCCTGGTAGGGGAGCGCATATTGCCAGATTATTCCCAAAGACAGGCTCAAAGGGATGATCGTTGCCGTGATCACGACCAAAGGACTGTCCAGGACTTCGAAGCCCAGGATGATCATCAACAATCCTGCGATCAAAAGGACGCCGAAGGCGATGGTATAGCTGACAGTAGGGATAGCGCGCAGTCCATCAATGCCGACGGCGATCTGATATGCCGCCAACAAACCCGTGAGGAGCAGTAAGATCCTTTGACTGATGGTCATTTTTTCCATCAAGCCCTGCTCAGGCAAACTCGTCGATACAGTATCTATCAATTTTCCTCGCCAGAATTGGACCGCTCAGATGACGAGCAGTAACATCGCGCTGAGCATATACAGCGAAGCATATTTGAACAGGCCAAAATTGACCCGGTCCGAGGGGCGCGCCAGGCTGCTCAAAGCCAGGATCAACAAACCCGCCGAGAGCACAATCAGCACGCGCAGGTAGCCCCAGGTGACCCCCACGCCAACCGAAGCGATCGCGATCGATATCGCAGCCAGCAGGCTGGAGATTGCAATGATCCAGCGCGTGGCTTGAAAGCCATAAACCGCCGGGAAGGTGGGTATTCCAGCGCGCTGGTAGTCGTCGAAATAGCGCACGTTGAAGGTCATAATGTGGGTGGGTATCCAGAAGAGGACTGCCAGCGCGAGCAGCAGCCCGACCCATTCGATCTGCCCCGTCCCAAGGGCGCGCCCTGCCAGGATGGGCATGCCTCCGGAAATGCCGCCCCACACAATCGACCAGGGTGTGCGGCGTTTGAGCCAGATGGTGTAGATTATCACGTCAAAGAACAACCCCGCAAAGACAACCCCTCCATACAGCCAATTCAAAGCCAGCGCCCACCCTACCCCCAATGCGGACAGGCATAAGCCCAGCCAGAGCGTTTCGCGCGGGCTGATACGCCCAGAAGGGACGGGGCGGCAGGCGGTGCGATGCATACGAGCGTCCAGGTCGCGGTCATACCACATATTCAAGACGGTGCTGCCGCTGATTGCCAGGAAAAGACTGCCTGTCAAACCGAGCAGCACCGGCCAGTTTGTCACGGGACAGCGAACCGTCAAGTAACCGGCCAGGCCCGTGGAGAGCAACAGCCCGGTTTGCATGCTTTTGATAAGCGACCAGTAAAGAGAGAGCTTTGTCTTAATGGATTTCATAACTCAGATACCTTTTTAATATCCAGGCTGTGTGCAAGATCACAGACAACTAATAATCACCTCGCACAGCGGAAGCCGACCCCAGGACTGACATAGGTGGGGGTGGCGTTGTTGCGCACCCACAGGCGCAGATCCATTTCGTAGGTGTCTTTTGAGCCGCCGCGCAGGAAACGATAGTGCATCCCTTCATAGACATTCCCGGTCCATTGCCAGACGTTGCCAGCCATGTCATACAACCCATAAGGGGAGGGCGAGTTGAGCGTCTGGTAGCCGTCGTAGGCTTGTCCGTTGTAGAAGCCAACCGGGCTGGTGCGCGAACCGTATGAGCCCATGTCTTCGAAGGGATCCCGGCTGTGATAGAAGTTGGCATTTTCGAGCCGGATCTCCTCGCCCCAGGGGAAGGGGCGCTTATCCGTTCCCCGGCCAGCTTTTTCCCATTCCATTTCCGTGGGCAGGCGCCAGCCGTAGAATTCGCAGTAGCCCCGGGCGCCAAACCAGGAGACCATGGTCATCGGGTGATTCTCGTAACCCGGCTGGGCGCTAAAGCTAGCGCCATCGAAGCGAACGCGCTGGGATGGGTCATCTAATGGGATGAAGATCCAATCGCCCGGATCGATGCGCTCCTCGTGCTTTACGCCGTGAAAGACATCGCCAGGATAGTAACCGACGATCTGATTCCCATCCAGCTTGACGTAACCCTCGGCCAGAGCTTTGTTGAGAAAGTCGGCGTATTGGGCGGTCGTTACATCGGTGACCATGATCTCGAAAGGCGGTAGACTCTTTTCCTCGTTATGCTGGCCGAAATAGAATTCTCCGGCCGGGATCTGCGCCCAACTCTCTGGGTCAACCCCAGGATCGAAGACGGGCATTTTGGCGTTCAAGTCCACTGAAGAACATGAAGCCAACAAGAGGCTCAGGAGGAGTACTCTGACAATAACGGATCTCATTTCATAACCTCCTGTGAAAGTTCTTGTTTGGCCTCGTCCGTCCAGCGGCCCCGGGCTTTGAAAAGGTCAACCAGCCGCCAGACCATCACAATCGCAAGCAGCAAGAGCAGCATCGCCAGACCGAAATCCATCAGGTACATGAGCACGTTCACCAGGGGCTGCTGCTCGGCCTCGCTGATGAAGAGGCGCTTCATCTCGAAAATGGTCACCGCAGCAAAGGCGATATTGGAAAGGACAATGATGCTCCAGCCGTACCACTGGCGGATCTTGCCCTTCAACCCGATCATATCGCCGTAATAGAGCAGGATGATCGTGGCGATGATGGCCGAGAGCACATGCCAGTGCCCGGTCAGCTCGATGCGTTCTTCGCGCGCCGGCCAGACGCGAAAGATCTGATCCAGGCGGACCGCCATGAAGATGCCGAGTCCGCTGGTGGTGAAATTCATGAAGAGCATTTGCCAGGTGGGGCCGAACCTGAGCGGATCTCGCAGCAAGGCGCTCATCTTCTGACCAACGCTCGGCTTTGGAATTCCGGCTGTACCCTCCCGGATCAACATGTCCCAGCTCCAAATGAGCAGGAGAAGGGCGGCGACCATAGACGGCGTCGCGCCGACATAGATGACCATGTGGGCGATCGGTTGGAGCGGTGTGACCACCCCCCAGACGCCCAGGTTGAGCACGATCGTGCCCAGGATCATCAGCGGCATGGCAAACTTGTGCAGAATGCCTCTGAAGTTAAGCCAGCGCCCGATGATCAGGGTGATCATAATCGCAATCAACGCCAGCATGATGTGCAGGTGGCCGATGATCGAGTACTGCATGGTCGTTTTGTCGGGGTAACGGATGACGTTCTCGGCCAGGAATATCTCGAAGCCGTTGCCCAGGAATGAGCCGGGGATGGCGCCGAACACGGCTGAGATGACCGTGGTTAAGGCCGTGGCGAAGAACGCCGTGCGCTCCAGGTCTATCCCCTTTTTTGTGTGGGCGTATGACTTATCCGTGACATAGTATTCTGAGTTCCAGGGCCAGAGCGCGATCACCAGTAACACGCCGGCCAGGAACATCAGGGAAAGCCCAAAGATGTACAGCCCGTGAAACGCCCAGTTGTGACCGAAATAGGCAAATGCCAGGCCAAAAAACATCGTCACGATGTATCCGGCGGTGATGATGGCGTTGATGGCGGTTTTGAAGAAAGGCTTCATCTTCAGCAAGCCAGTGATCATGTAGGTCTCAATGGCGATCACCGCCATGGCGATCGCGTGGTAGAGGATGATGATCCGGCCTTCACGCTCAGCCTGTACCATGTCCATGCCAAATATTCGAACGACGACATCCCGCACCCCGATCTCTGCCATCGGGCCAGACAGCATGCCCCAGAGCGCTGTGACCATCGCGATCAACGCAATCGCCACCAGGATCAAGCCCTTGGTGGAAGAGAAGAGGTAGCTGAAACGGTCCTTGAGAAACTGCATAAATCAACTCCTGTTCGTAAAGCCTAATGTAAAAGCCCCGGTCATGAGAAACAGCAGTGGGGTGAGGATCGTCATGACCAGCTTGGGGCTGAAGAAGAGCAACTGCGAGCCAGCCGAGATGAAGGCCAGGGCGATGCCCCCCAAGCCGATAAGCAAGCCGCCGATGCCAACCCAGAAGAAACCCTTCGGCGCGCCTTTGGCCAGGAACGGCCCAAGAAAGATGACCAGCCCGGCCACGCCGTGAAAGAGCGGTACAGCGATTTTTTTAAGGGTGCCTAATCCAGCAAGGCTGGTCAGCGCGAT
>JADYYC010000424.1 GCA_020853835.1 Anaerolineales bacterium | reverse complement strand
GCAGCTACTACAACACCTGATAATTTCATGTGCCTCTCCAGGGAGTATTTTACAGGAATTGCGGTAACACGTCAACGATTTTAATCGATTTGTTTCTTTTTGACATCATATTATGTCGTTTATCAGATGCTTGACACTCAAAAAGAAACCTGTATAATACAAAAAGAACATAAATGGCGTAGTTTCTTGTCCTTTCGTTTCTTTTTAGGGCTTCTCGTGATAAAAATTGAGCGCCAGGCAAAAATCCTTCAAATGATCCGCGAACGCGGTTATATCGAAAATGATGAGCTCGCTCGCCTCTTCAATGTGACCTCAGCCACGATCCGCCGCGACCTCAAAGGCCTGTCTGAACAAAACCTCGTCCGCCTCGATCATGGAGGCGCATCGGATGTGAACCTCCTGGAAAGCCGGACCGAGCCGGTCTATGAGACCAAGGTCTATGTCAATCACGAGAACAAACGTATGATCGGTCAGGCGGCTGCTGGACTGGTTGTTGACGGAGATACCATCCTGCTCGACTCAGGCACTACCAGCGCCTGTGTGGCACGGAGCTTGCGAAACAACCGCCTGCGCAACCTGACCGTTATCACCTGCGACATCATGGTCGCCAAGGAACTGGGATCGGAGCCGAACATCAACGTCCTGGTCTTAGGCGGAATCTTACGTTACTCTTATTACTCTTTGTACGGTCCGTATACGGAGATGGTGTTAAAGAACCTGCGCGCGGACAAGTTCTTCCTCGGCGTAGACGCCGTCTCGATCGAGCACGGCGTGTCGAACATCGTCCTCGAAGAAGTGCCGATCAAGCAACTGATGATCGCCCAGAGCAGCGAGGTGATCATGATTGCCGATGGCTCAAAATTTGGGCGAAATGCCCCCTACCGGGTGTGCGATTTAGATGCAGTCCACCAGGTCATCACGGACCATTGTATCAATGCCAGCTACTTGAATTATTTTGAGGAGCACGCCATCCGCGCGACCGTCACCGGGGTCGAGTCAATTTCATGTGATTGACGACAGGTTGACGGATCGGCAGGCTTCTGACGTCTCCAGGAGATCAAGAATGGAAAGCTTCAATTTCTTCTTCCCCACCCGCATCGTTTTTGGCAACGGCAAGCTGGGCATAATCGGCGAAGAAACTGCCCGTCTTGGGAAGCGGGCGTTGCTGGTGACTTATCCCAGCCAGAGCCTGAAGAACGCCGTTGATCAGGCTGTCGAATTGTTAGGTCAAAACGGCGTGGAAACTGTTTTGTTCACCGACATCGAAGCTAACCCGACCCATGCCCAGGTGAACCTCGGTGGGGAAGCGGCGCGCGATGCTGGCTGTGACGTGGTTATCGGGCTTGGGGGCGGCAGCGCCGTCGATTCGGCCAAAGCGATCGCGGTGGTTGCTACCGAGGGCGTCGATATCTGGGATATTTATGAAGGTCATCCGATCACCCGTCCCTCTCTCCCGCTGGTGGCTGTGCCCACCACCGCCGGCACCGGCACCGAAGCCACATTTTTCACCGTCATCAGCCATCGCGAACTGAAACGTAAGGAAGGCTTTGCGCGAACACAGTTTTACCCCAAGCTGTCCATCGTCGACCCCCTGTTGACTCTGAGCCTTTCGCCTTACATGACGGCGGCTACAGGGCTGGACGCCCTATCTCATGCTATCGAAGCGTACTATTGCCGGGCTTCGACACCGGTTGTGGAAGCGCTGGCGGCCCGGGCGGTCCGGCTTGTGAGCGAAAACCTGCGCCGGGCGGTGTTCAATGGTCAGGACGTCGTAGCCCGTTATAACATGATGCTCGCGAATACTTTAGCCGGCATGGCCATCACGCAATCGGATAGCTGTCTGGCGCACGTGGTGGGCGAGGCGGTGGGCGCGGTCTATAACACCGGACATGGCGTCAGTGTGGCGGTCAGCCTGCCGGCGACCATGGAATACAACTGCTTTGCAGCCATGGATCAAATGGCTAACATCGCCAGTTGGATGGGCGTGGACACCTTTGGGTTGACAAAGCGCGAGTTGGCGGCGCTGGCCCCCGGCGCGGTTCGCACGCTGATCGAGGACGTCGGCCTGCCGCGCGGCCTGGCGGCATTGGGTGTCAAGGATACCAGCGCCGTGATGGAACTCATGCTGCGCCCCGGTATGGACGCAGCCAGCCCTCGCCCGGCTGGCCAGGCCGATTTTGAACTGCTCATGCAAGCCTGTCTTTCTCCTGAAATGGGGTACTGGCGGCTTGGCGGTAAATAACCTATCTTCTTGGAGCTCATCCTGATGAAAGCAGCGGTAATCTTTCGCCCCGGCGATGTCAAAGTCATTGATAAAGAAATTCCGACCCCCAGGGAAGGCGAGGTCCTGATACGCATTTACGCTTGCGGGGTGTGCGGCACCGACCACTCGCTCTACGTGGGCGGCTTTCCGGCCAATTTTCCGGTTGTCATCGGGCATGAATTTTCTGGAGCGGTAGCCGCCGTGGGCGCCGGCGTGACCACGCTCCAGGTCGGCGACCGGGTTACCGTGGACCCAAACCGGGTATGTCACAAGTGTGATTATTGCCGGATGGGCAAGGAACACCTGTGTGAGAACAGGCTCTCGATGGGCGTTGAGATCGATGGCGCGGATGCGGAATACTGTGTCATGACGGAAAGCAACGTCTATCGTATCCCCGACCAGATTACCTATGAGCAGGCGGCTTTTTGTGAACCTTTGGCTTGCGCGGTGCACGGCATGGATTTAGCTCGTGTCATCCCCGGTGATACCGTGATGATATTGGGCGCGGGCGGCATGGGCAACCTGCTCACTCAACTGGCGGCGCTGCGCGGCGCGGTTAATATTATCGTCAGCGAACCGATCAAGAAACGCCGCGAGATGGCGCTTGAAAACGGAGCCACGCACGTGATCGACCCTGGCG
>JADYYC010000423.1 GCA_020853835.1 Anaerolineales bacterium | reverse complement strand
GTCAGGGCGATCTGGAGCGTCCTGTTGCGCTGGTTGAGCAGGATGAGCGCAAAGAGAAACTCGTTCCAGAAGTCGATGAAATTCAAGATCAGCACCGTGATCACCCCCGGCCGGGCCAGGGGGAAGAAGATATGCAGCATCATCTGGATGCGGCTGGCTCCGTCCAGTTGGGCGCTTTCTTCAAGCTCGACGGGGATGGTTCGCAGGTAACTCGCCAACAGGATCACCGAGACCGAGAGCTTGGTAGCCGGGTAAAAAACCACCAGCGCCAACGGGTTATTCAGCAGGCCCATTTTCACAATCATGAGAAACACCGGGACCAGCATGGCGAGGGCTGGGATAAGGAAACCCAATGCGAAAATGAATTCAAACAGCGGAGAAAGGCGGGTACGGACTCGGGCAATTGCATAGGCCGCCGGAAAGGCGAGGACAAGCGTGAAAATCTCCGCCCCAACCGTGACGCCTGCCGAGATCAACATCGCCCGATCTAAGACTGCCAATTCCATGGCGCGAATAAAGTTGGCGAAGTTGATGGTTTTGGGCAAGGCAAGCGGATGGGTGAAGATGGTCAGGTTTGTTTTAAATGCCGAGACGATAACATAATAAACTGGCACCAGGATAATGAGGGCATAAATTCCCGATAGAAGGTATCCGCCGATGATGAACGGCGTTGATCCGTCTCTGAGACGGGCGATCAGCCGGGATGGGCGCGCAACCTGCATGGTTCAGTTCTCCATTAATCTGACTGCCGGAACGTCTGCCGGATCAGGAACAAACCCGCCAACCCGACGATAAACAGAAAGACGCCGAGCGCCTGGCTGTACCCAAGGCGTTGGACGACGAAGGCCTGGTTATACAGGTAGTATCCAAGGGTCAATGAGTAATCTCCCGGCCCGCCCTTGGTCAGGATGAGGACATTTTGAGCCGCGCCGGTGAGGATCCAGAGGAAATGCAGCATCGCGGCAACACCGAAAAACCCGCGTGAGAGCGGGAAAGCGATCCGCCAGAGGATGGTCCATAAACTCGCCCCATCAAGGCGCGCCGCTTCATACAGCTCTCCGGGCTGGTTCGATAACACCGCGAAAAACAGCACGGCGTAGAACCCAATTCCCGTCCAGATGTCAATAAATATGATGCTGCCAAGCACCGTTAAAGGATCTGCGAGCCAGTTATGCGTCCAGGCCTCCAGACCGAAAAACTTCAAGGAAGCATTGAGGATCCCCTCTGGCATGTAAATCCCGTAAAACATCATCGCCAGCGCCGCTACGGAGACCATCGCCGGGATAAAGAAGATGAAGCGCAGCGCGCGAAACCCCCGCAGTCGTAAACTCAGGAAGAAGCCCAATATGAACGCGGGGATGAGCACCGCCGGCAAACCGACCGCCAGGTGGATCGCGGTGTTGCGCAGAGCATGTTCAAACAGCACATCGCTGGTCATGTGCTGATAGTTCGCCAGGCCGATAAATGAGCTTTTCTTCAACAATCCGTCCCAGCGCAACAGGCTGATCCTGAACATGTTGATAAGCGGCCAGGCCATCCAGATCAAGAACCAGATCATGGCGGGGAGGCTGAAGGCCAGGAAGGCAACCCGACGCTTGCGCTGGTTGCGGCGGGCGAAACCCAAACGCTCCACAGGCGAGCCTGGCTTTCCGGTAGTCTGGCCAGCAAGAGGGATTTGCATTCCAATCTCCAGATTCAAGGGGGCGCCGGTCTGAATTCGGCGCCCCCCGGGTTGCTAGGTGAGAAAAGTTACTGCAGGTTGCGCTGCCAGGCCGCGATCAGATCGGCGATGATTTTTTCCACCGTTGTGCCAGGGATATAGGATTCCTTGGTCACATTCGTCAGGTCTTCCCAGGCAGTTACTGGTATGTACGGATCAACTACATCGACATAGTTTACCGAATCACCCCAGTTGAGACTCTGTACAAAGAGCGGGTTTAATTTGCTCTCGTCCACCGGGGTTGTCTTATAAGGCGAAACCATTCCAGCCTGTTCCACAAAGCGGGCGATCATCTCCGGCTGGAAAAAGAATTTCACGAATTTCTCGACCGCGTCCATCTTCTCCGCGCCGTTGCGCGTAATCCATACGCCTTTTCCTCCGTAAGTGAAGGGTACGATCGGTTTTGCCCACGGAGAGCCTTCTGGAAGAGGAAATCCGCCGATCACGATGTCTTTCATCATTTCTTCGGGCGGCTCGGCAAAGCTCCACGAACCTGCATGCATCATGGCGGCTTTGCCATCATAGAACTGCTGGACCATGGTGTCCACATCCAGTCCTTCTGAGTTATCCGCAAAAACCCCGGCGTCGCGAAGTTTGACCAGAAGTTTAACGCTGTCGACAAAGTTTTGACTCTCTCCAAAATTACCCTTTGCGTACACTTCGCCAAATTCCTGGTTTGTCATCAGGGTTGAATTGATCACGTTGAAAAACCCTTGCCCAGCCCAGTCCGCGCCGGCTACCACCAGAGGTTGGTACCCTGCGGCCCGGATTTTCTGCGAGGCCTCGATCAGCTCGTCAATCGTGGTGGGGACCTTCTCGACGCCGGCTTCTTTCAAGATCGCCATGTTGTACCACATCGGCCAGCTTGCGCCTTCAAGCGGGAAGGAGACCACCTCTCCTTCGGCGTCAGTGTACTGCGCCAGGGCTTCGGGCAAAAACCTATCCTTCAGACCCCATTTTTCCAGCAGGTCGGTTACCGGGATGGTGATGCCATCCTGGCGCCAGTCCTTGGTCATGTATGGGTAGTTCTGAAAGATGATATCCGGTTCCTCGCCCGCCAGGTAAGCAGTAGTGACTTTTGTGGGGATATCCGTGTCGGCGAAGATCTCTTCTTCGATCTTGATGTTCGGATACGCCTTCATGAAGTCTTGGAATATGGATTGCAGCGGCGGGCCTTTGGCGTCCATCTGACTGCCCCAGTTGTCCATTATCTTGAGGACGATCTGCTCTTCTTCTGGGGCGGCGGTGGGTTCGACCGGGGCTTCGGTAGGTTCCGCCGGCGCGGCGGTGGGTTCAGCCGGGGCGGCGGTAGGCTCCGCCGGGGCTGTGGTAGGAGCGGCTGGCGGCGCCTCAACCGCGGGCGTTGCAGTTGGCGCGCAGGCCGCCAGGAGCATCCCCAGGATGATCATGAGCGAACAAGCGGTGAACCAGCTTCTAGTGAGTTTCATTTCTTCCTCCTGATCTAAAGTCGTGCTATGAATATTGACTTGGATAGTTCAGAGCAGCCAATCAAATGTTTGATCGTGTATCACCTCCTTATCCGAACGATGGTAGATCGAGTTGTATGCTGGATGAAAGGCAGCGCTGTGAGTGAGGTCATGAGAGGTCGAGAGATTTAACAACATCGTGCTGATGCTTGCTGCTGCGGGCCAGCGCTTCTTCCTGGATGGCTCGAGCGTGATCCAGATGGACTTGCATGGCTGCCCGCGCCCCTTCTGGATCGTGCCGGGCAATGCAGGCGATGATGCGGCGATGGTCGGGCAAAACCGTCTCTCGCAGCGCGGGATGGTTTTGAACGACCAGGCGCACCTCGCTCATCAAGTTGCTGAACGATTCCAGGAGAACCGCTAATAGCGGGTTTCCAGACAGGCTTGCCAGCAACTGGTGAAACCCAGTGTCCACCCGGGCGAGCACTTCGGGCTGGTTTTCGGCCTCCTCCATTTGCCGGGCCAGATCCGTCAACGCGGCGAGGTCTGCCTCGGAAGCAGATTGGGCTGCCAACCCCGCGATTTCCACCTCAAGGATGGAACGCACCTGGTGGATGTCGTCCAGGGTGATCCCCTGAGACTGGAGGATGAGTTTGAACGATTCGGTGATCCTGTCGAGGTTCATCGGCCGCACGGTGGTCCCGGCGCCGTGGAGCGTTTCCAATAGACCCCTGGCTGCAAGCACGCGGGTAGCCTCGCGCAGCACCGTCCGGCTGACGCACAACTGGGCTGCCAGGTCCCGTTCCGGCGGGAGGCGCGTTCCCGGCGCAAGGCGACCGGTGAGGATTTGTTCCTGGATCTCCTCGACAACACGGTCAACCAGGCGGCTCTTTTGACCAATAGCTGGAAAAGCGGCAACCATACTGGCGTCTCCGGTATTTCTCAGGATAATTCTACGCTTGCAAAATTGGTCTTACCTCATACCAATTATAGCGTTATTCCTTCGGGCGTCAATCCTGAGGCCGGCATTTCAGGGCTCTTTCTCTGAACTTCTGATGCTG
>JADYYC010000422.1 GCA_020853835.1 Anaerolineales bacterium | reverse complement strand
CGAGCGCCCCGGTGGCGCCCATCATGTGGCCGGTCATGGATTTGGTTGACGAGGTGGGGATGTGGTAAGCCTGCTCGCCCAGCGCGGCCTTGATCGCCCGCGTCTCCGACAGGTCGTTGAGCACCGTACCCGTGCCATGGGCGTTGATGTAGTCCACCTCCTGGGGCGTGATGCGGGCCGAATCGAGGGCGCGGCGGATGGCGAGCGCCCCGCCCGATCCGTCATCGGCCGGGGCGGTGACATGGAATGCATCCGATGAAGCGCCGTAACCGGCCAGTTCGGCCAGGATGACCGCCCCGCGCCGGCGCGCCAGGCTCTCACGCTCGAGCACCAGCACGGCTGCCCCCTCGCCCATCACCAGCCCGTCCCGGTCGCGGTCAAAGGGCGCCGGGGTGGTGTCGTAGTCCTCGTTGCGACGCGACATCGCTCCCACCCGGTCAAACGCCGCCACCCCCAGCTCGGTCACCGTCGCCTCGCTTGCGCCCGCCACGGCCGCGTCGATGATGCCCGCCTGGATCATCATCCACGCGATGCCGATCCCGTCCGTGCCCGAAGCGCAGGCCGAGGCGAGCGAGAAGCTCGGGCCCTGAAAGCCGTAATCGATGGCGGCCAGGGCGGCCGCGCCGTTCGCCATCAGCATCGGGATCGAAAACGGGCTGATGCGCCGCGGACCGGCTTCGCGCAAGGACGTCTCCATCTCGTGCACGGTGTGCAGCCCGCCGATCGCGGTCGAGATCACCACGCCGGTGCGCCTGCGGGCCTCGTCGAACTGGTCCAGCCCCGACTGCGCCAGGGCTTCCTTCACTGCCACCGCCGCCAGCTGTTCAAAGCGGTCTCGGCGGCGCGCCTCGCGCGGATCGAGCCATTTCTCGGGCTCGAAGTCCTTTACCTCGCCGGCTATGCGCACAAGCAGGTCGGATGGATCGAAGGCCGTGATCGGCGCCACGCCTGAAACCCCCGCCAGGGCGTTGCGCCAGCTTTCCTCCGCTGAATGGCCGATGGGGTTGATGGTCCCCATCCCGGTGATCACAATCCGTTCCTGCATATCGCCTCTCCTTCCGCTAATGCCATTAAATCAGGGTCTTCAAACCTGAGCCGGTCAGCACCACGACCACCGGCTCAGCCAGTTGGGCGCTCGACGTTTCGAGCGCCTTCCAAACGATCGCCGAGGTGGGCTCGACGTAGAAGCCGCGCCGCGCCAGGGCTTGCCGTCCCGGCAGGATGTCCGGCTCGTCCACCGCCAGGAGCGTCCCGCCGCTGTCATGCACCATCTGCAACACCAGGTCGCCGCGCAGCGGGCGGCGCACCCGCACCCCCTCGGCGAGCGTCTCGCCCTCCGCCGCCAGGCTCAGCCCGGCGCTCCCGTACTGGTAGAGCGCCCAGAGCGGGGCGCAGGCCAGCGCCTGCACGCCCACGAGCGCCGGGGCGCGCTCGATCAGCCCCTGCCGGGCGAGCGCCTCGAAGCCCCGCCCGATCCCGAGCAGCAGCCCTCCCTGCCCGACCGGGACGACCACGCTCCCCGGCGCCGCGCCGAGCTGCTCGAAGACTTCATACGCGATCGTCGCATAACCCGCCAGCCAGTGCGGCAGGTAGGCGTGGCTGGCGTAAACCGCGCCCTCATCGACGGCGCGCCGCGCCGCCTCGGCCGCCTGCTGACGCGAGCCCAGAATCCGCACCACTTCTGCGCCATAAGCCTCGATCTGACGGCGCTTGGGGCCCGAGGCGGTGTCGGGGACGAACACCCGGGCGCGCATCCCGGCCGCGGCGGCGTACGCCGCAAACGAAGCGCCCGCGTTCCCCGAGGAATCTTCCACCGCCTCGACCACGCCGCGCGAGCGCAGAAAGCTCACCGCCACCGCCGCCCCGCGGTCCTTGAACGAGCCGCTCGGGTTGGCGAACTCGAGCTTGAACGCCACGCGGCGCCCGAAAGCCTCTCCCTGCAGCAGGGGCGTGTTGCCCTCGCCGAGCGTCACCCGCGGCGCGGCTTCGTCCAGCCCAAAGGCCTGACGGTAGCGCCAGATGCCAGGCTGGCGCTCGTCCACCCCGGCCGGGTCGAAGCGCGGCAGGCGCGGCAGGTCAAAGGGCGCCAGACAGCGCGGGCAGCGGTAGGGCGCCCCCGCCTCGGGGTAGGGACTGCCGCAGTTGGTGCAGCGGATTTCAGTCGTCACGGCTGGGGGTGTACTCACCTTCGATCCAGGCTTCGCCTTGCGGCCCGACTTCCTTCTTCCAGACCGGGACGATCTCTTTCAAGCGGTCGATGCCGTAACGGGCGGCCTCGAAGACGCCGGTGTCGCGGTGGGCGGCGGTGCAGGCGATCAGCACTGTGGGCGTGCGCGGGTAGAGCCGCCCCACCCGCTGTACGACCGCGATGCCCTGCACGCTCGGCCAGCGCGCCCGTATCTCATCCGCCACCTGGCGCATCTTGGCTTCCGCCATCGGCTGGTAGGCTTCGTATTCGAGGTAGACGGTCTCGCGCGGTTCGCCGCGCTCGGTCTGGCCGCGCACCATGCCGGTGAAAACGCAGGCTGCCCCCGTGCCGGTCAGCGTGATCTGCGCCAGCAGGTCGTCCAGGTCCAGCTCGGCCTCGGTGACCGCAAAAACGGTCGGGGGCCCCGCCGACCCGCCGCTCACGGGCGGAAATATGGCGATCTCGGCCCCGGGGGGGATGAGCTCCTCGTCAAAGGCATACTGCTTGTTGATCGCCGCCAGGCTGGTTCTGAGCGGCTCCGCAAGCCCGGGCAGCCGCGCGGCCAGGATGGCGCGCAGTTCCGCCACCGTGGTCCCCTCGGGCAGCTCGAGCTCGATCTGTTTCGTTCCAGCGTGCTCGCGCAGGGTGGCGAAGAAGAGCACCGTCACTTTATTCATTGTGCACCTCTCCGCTTGCCCCGCCGCGCTTCTCCACCAGGCGGATGTTCTGGATGCGCATGGTCTTCTCGACCGCCTTGGCCATGTCGTACACCGTGAGCGCCGCCACCGCGACCGCGGTGAGGGCTTCCATCTCGACCCCAGTCTTGCCGGTAGCGCGCGCCGCAGCCCGGATCTGCACGCCGGGGAGGGCCGGGTCCAGCTCGATCTGTACGTCGACGTGGGTGAGCGGGAGCGGGTGGCAGAGCGGGATGAGCTCGGCGGTGCGCTTGGCGGCCATCACGCCCGCCAGTTGGGCGGCGGTCAGCAGGTCGCCCTTCTTGAGCGTCCCCGCCTGCACCAGCGCGAGCGTTTCGGGGCGCATGACCACCTCCCCGCGCGCAACCGCCATGCGCTCGCTCTCGGGCTTGTGTCCCACGTCCACCATGCTGACCCGCCCGCCCTCGTCCAGGTGAGAAAGTTCACCGTTCATGGCGGGAATTATACCGGATTCTGGGTATAATCTTTTTGCGAGCCGGGGCTCTTCGATCCCGCTCAACCTCGATTACAAAACCTCAAAGGGATGACATGCCGGTTCACGAATGGTTTGCAGCGCTTAACCCGGTGCAGCAGGCGCTCCTGGCGACCTGCTTTACCTGGTTCGTCACCGCCCTCGGCGCGAGCGCGGTGTTCTTCTTCAAGGAAATCGACCGCCAGCTGCTGGACGGGATGTTGGGTTTTGCGGCGGGCGTGATGATCGCGGCCAGCTTCTGGTCGCTGTTGCAGCCGGCGATCGACCTGGCGGAGCAGAGCGGCGTGGCGGGCTGGATCCCGGCGGTGGTGGGCTTTATGCTCGGGGGCGGGTTTCTGTTCGTGATCGACCAGATCCTGCCGCACCTGCACCTGGGCTTCTCCATCGACCAGGCCGAGGGCATCCGCACCAACTGGCAGCGCAGCGTGTTGTTGGTGCTGGCGATCACGCTCCACAACATCCCCGAGGGCCTGGCGG
>JADYYC010000421.1 GCA_020853835.1 Anaerolineales bacterium | reverse complement strand
GCAGCTAGAAGATCTCGGGATAACTGCCCGGGTCGACTTCGCGCAGCATCTCGTAAACGGCTTTGAATATCGTGTCCACGTTTGGCTTGGACCAGTAGTCGCCGTCCGAGCCATAAGCCGGGCGGTGCGGCGGGGCGGAGAGCGTGCGCGGCGGCGAATCGAGCCAGAAGTAGCCTCCCTGGCGTTCGATAACCTGCTGCAGCATGTAAGCGCTCGTGCCCCCCGGCATGTCTTCGTCCACGAAAAGGATGTGCCCGGTCTTCTTGAGCGATTCGAGGATGCGCGCGTGGATGTCGAATGGCAGCAAGGTCTGCACGTCGATCACTTCGACCTCGATGCCGGCGAGCGAGAGCTGGCTGGCCGCTTCGAGGGCGATGCGGCAGCAAGCGCCATAGGTCACCAGGGTCAGATCATCGCCTTCCCGCAGGACTTCGGGAACGCCGAGCGGGAGGGTGAACTCGGCCAGGTTGTCGGGCCGCCGTTCTTTGAGGCGATAGCCGTTCAAGACCTCGATCAACAGGGCCGGTTCTTCGGCAAGCAGCAACGTGTTATAGAAACCCGCCGCGCGCGTCATATCGCGCGGCACGAGCACGTGCATGCCGCGCACCAGGTTGATGATGCCCGCCAGCAGGGAACCGGAGTGCCAGATGCCCTCCAGGCGGTGGCCGCGCGTGCGCACGATCACGGGCGCGCGCTGTCCGCCCCGAGTGCGCCACAACAAAGTCGCCAGGTCGTCCGACATGATCTGCAAGGCGTAGAGCACGTAGTCCAGGTATTGCACCTCGCACAGCGGGCGCAGGCCGCGCATGGCCATCCCGATCGCCTGACCCACGATGGTGGCCTCGCGAATGCCGGTATCGGAGACGCGCAGCACGCCGTACTTTTCCTGCATGCCGCGCATCCCCTGGTTGACGTCCCCAAGCTTGCCGACGTCTTCGCCAAACGCGATCAGGCGCGGCTGGCGCTCGAACATGCGGTCGAAGGCGGCGTTGAGCAGCTCGAAGCCGTACATCTCGGGCGAATTCTCGGAATAGACCGGTGGGACCGCCGGCACCTGCAGCGCCGACCCCGGCCCTTCGAGATAGACGCACGAATGAAAGCGGTCGCTAGCGGCCTGTTCGAGGCGGCTGCGCCAGTCCAACAGCGCCTGGCGGGCGCTCGGAACCACCGAGGGTTGCGCGGGGCCGCGGGTGAGCGTGAGCGCCTGGCGCGCGGCCGCGCTCAGGTCCCTTCGCAGCGGCGTGGGCAGGCTCATCAGGGTGCTTTTCAGTTCGTTCAGCGCGGGGGCGCTCGCTGAGCCCTCGGACAGCCGCTCCAGGACCCCGACCAGTTCTTGGCGGTCGGAAAGGATCGGGTTCAGATAGGCTTCCCAGGCGCGCTTGCGGGCCTCTTCGACCTGATCCCTGTCTTCGCGATCGATCTGATCCAGCTCCTCGCTGGAGGCCAGCCCTTCTGACAGGAGCCACTCGCGGAACTTCTTGATGCAGTCCCATTCCCGCTCCCATTCGAGGCGTTCGGAGGATTTATAGCGCTCGTGGCTGCCGGAGGTCGAGTGGCCTTGCGGCTGGGTGAGTTCGACCACGTGGATCAGGCAGGGCAGGTGGTCGCGGCGGGCCGCGGCTGCTGCCTGGCGATAAACCTGGATCAGCGCCGGGTAGTCCCAGCCTTTGACCCGATAGATGTCGAAGCCGTCGCAGCACTCATCGGGCGGGCGGTGAAAGCCTTTCAAGATCTCGGAAATATCTTCTTTGGCGATCTGGCTCTCGTTGGTGACCGAGATCCCGTAGCCGTCGTCGTAGATGGTGATGAGGGCCGGCGAGTGCAGCACGCCGATGGCGTTGACCGATTCCCAGAACAGACCCTCGGCGGCGGAGGCGTTGCCGATGGTGACAAAAGCGATCTCGTTCCCCTCGTTGGAGAGAGTCTTGAACGGCTTTAGCTCGTCCAGTTCACGGAACAGGCGCGAGGCATAAGCCAGGCCGACCGCGCGTGGCATCTGCGAGCCCGTGGGGGCGAGGTCCGCCGAGGAATTGCGCTGCGCCGTCAGATCGACCCAGTTGCCGTCCGCGTCGATCGAGCGGGTGGCGAAGTGGTTGTTCATCTGCCGCCCCGCGGAGGCCGGTTCGGCGACCGGGTCGGCGTGGGCGTAAAGCTGGGCAAAGGACTGCTCCAATGTGAGCATGCCGGTTGCGTACATCAGCGTCTGGTCGCGGTAATAGCCGGAACGCCAGTCGCCGGGCTGGAAGACGTGCGCCATGGCAAGCTGCGGCAGTTCTTTGCCGCTGCCGAAAATGCCAAACTTGGCCTTGCCGCTCATCACTTCTCGCCAACCGGTGTAGCTCGCCTGGCGGCTGCGCACGGCGATGCGGTAATCCTGCAGGATTTCATCCCGGCTCAGACCCAACGCCTCGAGCTTATCCGGCGCGATGGGCGTACCATTGGTTTTCTGTCGCCTCATTTTACTGATTTCCTCCAATCGGCATACCCCATAAGCGGATCAAGGCAAAAAAACAAATTCCCAGGTATTGTGCTCGGCGCAAATATACGGTCCCAGGTTGAGCTAAAAAAACGCCAGTTCGGGATAGCAGAGATCGTCATTGCGAAGCCCGCTTTTTGGGCTGAAGCAATCTCCTCGCTCGCTCATTCTGGGGACTGCTTCGGGCATAAACCGCCCTCGCAGAGACGTGTGGCTCTGAACCCGAATTCACGCTAAAAAGATTATATCGCCCTTTTTTGGTTGTGTATTGTAGTACCCGTTGATTCTTCGTTATTGTTATCAAAAACTCATCCACGGCGCCGCAGAATTCGGTTCAGCGGCGGATGAGCGGCAGGAAGGATCGCGGCCAGTCTGGCGGCGGGACGAAGTAGAGCGCATCCTGGCGAACCCAGCCGCTCTGGCTCCCGAATTCAACGCGCTGCCAGTAGGTTCCCGTGGCCAGCACGCCGTTCAGGTCATTATAGCGCATGCCCAGGATCTTTCCGCTCGCTCCGGCCTCCAGGCTGGCAAAGGGGGCGTAGTTGACGCCCGGACCAAGCCGCAGTTCGGTGGGGATCGCGGTTTGAACCTGCTGATCAGGGGCAAAGAGTTTGTTCTGGACTTTGGGATGGGCGTAGACCATCATCAGCGCGTTGCCGGCGAGCGGTTCGAGGTCGGGGGCGGCGGGGTTTTCAGGGCCGGCCAGGGAGAGCAGTTGACCGCCCCTGCCCGGCGTTTGATCCCGCACGGAAAGATCATCCGGTTCGCCTTCTGAGTTCATTCCACACTTACGCGTGAAGTTGCAGTAGGTGTTATTGACCACCTGGCCATAGACCACCATCGTGGAGGAGCCGCCGCTGTCGAGCGAGACGGCGTCGGTCGCGCCCAACACGTCTTTGGCGAATTGAGCCAGCTCGCGAATGCTGATCCCCTCGCTCACCCCGGCATGCCAGCCGTCGGCGACGATGGTGTAGACGTAGCTGGCGTTGAAGGCCACCGCAGTGCGCGAGTTGGGGACGAACGCGTCGGGGTTGTCGAGGTCGATATCGATCACGCCGCCGGTCAGGAAATGATAGTCGCCGCCCAGCGCAGCGTAGGTCTTGGTCCAGTTCACCTGGGGCGCGGCGGCGCAATTGCTGATCTCTTGAGAAATGCCGATCTCATCGCCCAACTGGATGCGGTCGAGCAGCAGCGCCCGCGACGTACCGCTGGCGGAAAGCACTACGTGGTCAAAGGGCAGGCGCGTGTTGCCGCGCTGGTCTCGAATTTGAACCACCGTACCGAGCGCCATCGCCGGGGAGGGCAGCACCAGCGCAGGGCGGGACATCTCCACCAGCACCTCGACCCCCGCGTTGTTGGTTCCGGTGGATGAATCGTAATGCGAGGTGTACATGACCAGCTCGTCATCGCCACGCGCCCGGTTCACCCCGTCGATCTTGCGCGTTGCGCCCGTTCGGAGCACGGTCAAGAACTGGTTCCGGGGCGTGTGAAACACGCATCTGCCGATGGAGGCGCTGCGGTCGAGATTCCAGGCAAAGCCCGTGTCCCCGATGTAATCGCTAAAGCGCTGGGCGTACCAGCCGGACTGGACCTGCCCGCTCAGGGGCCGTCCGCTGCCGAGGTTGAAATAGTAACCGTTCACGGCCGTCACCACCCAGTTGCGCCCGCCCCACTTTTCGCCCCAATAATTGATGGTTTCGCTGTAGCGAGCGGACATATCGCTCACCTTCTCGCGCCCATTGACCAGCTTGCCCTGGGCGATGGCGGTCTCTATGGTGACGTTTGGTTCGCTGCGATCCAGGCGGCTCACGAACAGGTCGATGGGGCGGGGGCTGTTCAGGTGAAAATACTGGTAGTGGATCCCCGGCGCCAGTTGTATCCAGTCGTTTGGCGCGGATTGCGCCATTCCGGCGCCGCTGAACAGGGCCAGGCAAGATATGAGCAACAAAAAACGGCGCCGCATGACAGAATTATAACGGGTTTGGGCAGCCTGCCTTCCCCGGTTTGGAGGCCGGGCAGGTTGTCTCAGCTGTGCTTGCAGATTGGCGGGTCTCGCAGGAGGATTGCCATGAACTCGCCCGATTTGCGCCGGGGTGACAGTTTTGCAAGGAAAATTTCCGGTTAATAATGCAACCGTTCCTGTTGGTATAATCGCCTTGAACCCGCCGTCTGAACCCATCCGAGCGGACCGGGGTTGGGTAACCGCTGCAGAAGCCTGGATAAAGGGAAAAGGGCATAATCTTATGAAAGATAAACCGAAATCCAACAAATTGCGCAAGTTCCTGCTCATCCTGGTGGCGCTGGCGGGGTGCTGCGTGCTGTTTTACGCTGGCAGCATCTTCCTGGCGCCGGTCGCGATGCCGCTGCTCGCCCAGCAGATTGAGATGTTCGCCCCGGCCGTCACGCTGCCGGTGGAAGAACCTCCCACCAGCGAGGCGGAGCCCACCGCTGAACCCGAGACGGACTTCTTCGCGCCGTTCGAGACCACCACCCCAACCCTGCCGCCCACCCCTACCACACCTCCCACCCCTTCGAGCACCCCAACGGTTTTTGTGCCGAGCGCCACCCCAACACAGCCGCTGCCGCCTTCGGCAAGCTGCGTCCCGCAGGGCGAGCGTGTGCGGGCGCTGGTCACCAAAATCCTGAACGGAGATACGATCCAGGTCGTGATCCGGGAGCAGACCTACACCGTGAAATATATCGGCGTCAGGTCGCCCGCCTTGGGGCTTGAATCCGAGCCGTATGCGCTCGAAGCGGCGCTCGCCAACCAGTCGCTGGTCCAAAATCAGGTCGTGACGCTGATGAAGGACACCTCCGAAGTCGATGCGGACGGAATGTCGCTGCTGCGCTACGTGTTCGTCAACGATATCTTTGTCAACTACGACATGGTCAGCCGCGGCATGGCGGTCGTCGCATCCAACCCGCCTAACACCGCCTGCGATGATCAGTTTCAACTGGCGCAGCAGGCTGCGATCGACAGCGGGGTGGGGATGTGGGAAGAGGGCGGGCCGCAGGCTCAACTGGAGCCGCCGCCCAGCGAGGCCGCGCCGGCGGCTGAGCAGCCGGTCGTCGCGGCTGAGCCTTGCAATTGTAAGGGTCCGGATTTGCAGTGCGACGACTTCGCCACCCGGGCGGACGCCCAGGCGTGTTTTGACGCGTGCAAAGCCCAGGGTCTGGGTGATATCTTCCTGATGGATTCGAATGGGAACGGGATCGCCTGCGAGGATAAACGGCCTTGATTGGCGTCCGCCCTCTGCGACGAGGGCGGCTTGCCTTGCTCTGCACCCTAACTTGATCAAACACCCGGTTCTCTTCAGCCAGGATCAGCCTGCGGCGACGGCGCCCTGAGCAGGTAGATGCCTGCCAGCGCCCAGGTGAGGAGCAGCGCCAGCGTCCAGTACGGGGCGCTCCACCAAAATAGGAGCTCTCGCTGGCGGATGACTAGGTAAGGCGCGTTTGCGAGCAGGATCAACGCCAGCCCCGGCGCGCGGGAACGCAAGAAGAGCGGGATCACGCCCAGGGCAAGCACGGTGAGGTAGCTGTTGCCGGCCGCGTATGGGGCAAGCAGCAGCGAGGCGGCGATGGTGAAACCAAACAGCTCGTTCGAGGCGCGCCTGCGCTGGCGCAGCCCGATGGCGACGGTGACCCCAAAGATCGCAAACCCGATGAGCAGTTGCGTCGAAAATGGCAGGCCCCAGCGCGAGGCGGTGGTCCAGAGAGAACTGTCCATAATGCTGCCGCGCTGCTCGATTGCAAAAACCGCCTCGATCCACTCCCGCCCCTTCCAGAGCAGGCTGATCGAGGCAATCGAGCCCACTACCAGGATTACCTTGAGAATTTGACGCTTATCGAGTTGCGCAAGCAGGAGAGCCGGCAGGATCAGCAGCAGAATCCAGCCCTCCTGCACCTTGGTCGCGACGAGCAAAATGCCGGCGCTCAAGGTGAAGATGTTCTTATTCTTGAAGCCGTGGGTGAGCAGTAACACGCCTCCAATGATAAAGGCTTCAAAGTTGCCGTCCACGATGGTCCTCAGCGCCGGATAAGAGACGGCCAGGATGAAGATAGAAAATATGCGCCGGTTTTTCGGAGCCTGGGGGACGCTGACGACCAAAACCGCCATGGTGATGAGCGAAATTACCCCCCAACTGAGGCGGAACGGGAGGAGACCCAGGGGCAGGAGCAGGACTGCGCTCCAGGGCGGGATG
>JADYYC010000420.1 GCA_020853835.1 Anaerolineales bacterium | reverse complement strand
TAATTGTTGTGCCAGGCTGGTAATCGTTTCTGTGTTATAGTCCATCTGGAGCCTCCGGTAGTTTGGTGTGTGAAAAACCTATCCTACCTCAGGCTCCTTTTCCCTGACAACCTTTGACTGCACACCGATACTACAGTAACGTTGCAATCGTGCACAGAATATGCTAAACTCTGCACGTGTAAAGGTCTCCCCTAAAGGTCCTTCTGCACACCCTCGGGCGGCTGGCCCCGCCCGAGGCTCGCTTTTCATTTTTGTGACAAAAAAACCGGCTTATAAGGCCGGTTTCGCTATTGGCTCCTCAAAGACCTTCCTTGCTTCTACAAGGATAAGCGACCACATTGGATCTTTGATTCTCTGCCGCATTCGTATTGATTTTATTGTATGAATCATTGTAGCAAGATTCATTTTGAAAGTCAAATGAATCAGCAAACTGTCACATTTATGGTGACTCGCTTCCTGACATAGCCAATGGGCTCCACGTGTATAATTAACCTGATAGGAGCCGCCAGGCTGGTAAATCAGGACTGAATGGCTCTGTTCTGTTGAGGAGGGTTGATCATGGATGCAGAATATTCCCGTATCGCTCCGGATGTGAAACTGGGAAAGGACGTGAAGATTTACGCCTTTGTCAATTTGTACGGATGTGAGATCGGAGACGAAAGCAAGATCGGGACATTTGTCGAGATCCAGCGCGGAGTCAGGATCGGCCGGCGGGTGAAAGTCTCCAGCCACACCTTTATCTGCGAGGGGGTGACGATCGAGGATGAGGTTTTTGTGGGTCACAATGTCTCGTTTATCAACGACCGCTACCCGCGCGCCACCACCGGAGATGGCGCAATGCAGACCGGTCAGGACTGGCAACTGGAAACCACGCTCGTCAAAAGGCGCGCTTCGATCGGCACAAGCTCGACGATCCTGTGCGGCGTGACCATCGGAGAGAATGCCATCGTTGGGGCGGGCAGCGTCGTCACCCATGACGTTCCGGACAACGCGGTTGTCGCAGGCAACCCGGCGCGATTCTTGCGCTGGATCGCGACCTAAGAAGGGCCTCAAAAACAGACTGGATGAGCGTGCCGCGCCTGGGAAGCGAACCAGGCGCTTGATTATCCAAACAGGAGCAAAGATGAGCATATCGGTTGTGATCTGGGATTTCGGGGGCGTGCTGGTGCGCACCGAAGACCTGCAGCCCCGGCAGGCCCTGGCCGAGCGGCTGAAACTGACGCGCGAAGAGCTTGAAGAGCGCGTCTTTGGCGGCGACTCGGGCGGGCGGGCGCAGCGCGGCGAGATCAGCGTCGAGGCGCACTGGCAGAACGTGGGACGCATGTTCGATCTCGACGAGCGGGGCATGCAGGAATTTCAAGCCCAGTTCTGGGGCGGCGACCGGCTGGACGAGCAGTTGGTCGATTACCTCCGCTCGCTGCGCCGTTCGTATAAGTCCGGATTGTTGAGCAACGCCTTTGGAGATCTGCGCGCCTACCTGGATGCGGTGTGGAAGATCGCCGACGCGTTCGACGACCTGCTGATCTCGGCCGAGGTCGGGCTGGTCAAACCCGACCCCGCGATCTACCAGCTTGCATTGCAGCGCCTGGGAGCCCAGCCGCACCAGGCGGTCTTTATCGATGACATGCCCGCGAATGTGGAGGGCGCCAGCCGGGTTGGGATGCACGCCATCCGCTTTATCAACCCCGGCCAAACGCGCGCCGAGCTGGAAGCCCTGTTTGATGGGGTGAAAAAGTGAACCAGGAGCGGGGCGGCGACCTGGATTTGACCCAACTGAGCCTGTGGGAGGCGGCGCAGCGCATCCGCAGCAAAACGCTCTCGCCGCTCGAACTGACACGGGCATACCTGAAGCGCATCGAGGCGCTGGAGGGGCGGGTGAACGCGTTTATCAGCGTGACCGGGGAGGAGGCGCTTGCGGAGGCGGCCCAGGCCGAGGCGGACGCCCAACGCGGCGAGACCCGCGACGGACGCCGGCTGGGGGCGCTCCACGGGGCGCCGCTGGCGCTGAAAGACCTGTTCGAGACGCGCGGCGTGCGCACGACCGCCGGTGCAAAGTTCTTGAGCGATTACGTCCCAAATGCGGATGCTTATGTCGTCGAAAAGCTGCGCGAGGCGGGGGCGGTCTGGCTGGGCAAGACCAACATGCACGAGATCGCCCTGGGCCTGACCAGCGTCAACCCGCACTACGGCCCGGTCCGCAACCCGTGGCGGCTTTCGCAAGTGGCCGGCGGTTCCTCGGGCGGTTCCGCGGCCGCGATCGCAGCCGGTTTGTGCCCGGCCGCCCTCGGCACGGACACGGGCGGGTCGATCCGCGTTCCGGCGGCGCTGTGCGGCGTGGCTGGTCTGAAGCCCACTTATGGGCGGGTGAGCCTGCGCGGCGTGTTGCCGCTAAGCTGGAACCTCGACCACGCCGGGCCGATGGCGCGCCGGGTAAAAGACCTGGCTTTGCTCCTGCAGGTCATCGCCGGTTACGACCCGCTGGACCCCTATTCACAGAACCAGCCTGTGGATGACTACCTGAGCCAGCTCGACGCGGGCGTGCGCGGCTGGCGGGTCGCCCTGGCGGAGGGCGATTATTTTTCCAAAACTTCGTCCGGGGTGAGGCAGCGGGTCGAAGAAGCCGCCCGAGTTTTCGAGGAGTTGGGCGCCCTGGTCGAGACGGCGGAAGTCCCCTTGATCTACGAAGCGGCCCTCTCCAATGGGCGGATGGTTATCGCCGATGCGGCAGCCCTCTACGCCGAGCGGCTGCGGGAGCAATCCGGCGATTTCGGCGCGGACGTGCGCCAGCGCCTGTTGAAAGGCGCTTCAACGGACGTCGCGGATTATATCCAGGCGCGGCGCGTTCAGAGCCTGGCCCGGCGGGCTTACGAGCGCTTCTTCGAGCAGTACGACCTTCTGCTCATGCCGACCACCCCGATCACCGCTCCGCCGGTCGAAGGGGAAGACGCCCTCGAACTGGCCGGACTGTTGACGCGCTACACCGCGCCCTTCAACCTGACCGGGCTCCCGGCGCTGTCGCTCCCGTGCGGTTTTGCCGATGGCGGGCTGCCGGCAGGGTTGCAGCTTGTCTCGCCGCCCTGGAGCGAGGCGCGGCTGCTCAGGGCGGGCGCGTCGTATGAAAATGCGACCG
>JADYYC010000419.1 GCA_020853835.1 Anaerolineales bacterium | reverse complement strand
CGATCTAACATTAATCCTTAATCTCACATGATATAATGCGGCGGATTTGTCCGCCGACTATTAGCTATCTGCATCTCTGTACCGAAGGATGACCGTTTTGAAAATCGAAAAACAACTTTTAGATGACCATCAAGTTAAACTCACCGTCGAGGTCGAAGACGACCGCCTGGAAGAAATGAAACACCGTGCGGCTGCAAAGCTCGCCAAGCGGATAAAGATCCCCGGCTTCAGGCCTGGAAAGGCGCCCTACCCTGTCGTCGTGCGCACCATCGGCGAATCGGCCATCTTCGAAGAAGCCCTAGAAATGCTGATCGATACCATCTATCCGGATGTGATCAAAGAAGCGGACATCTCCCCTTACGGTCCAGGGTACCTGGAAGGGATGCCTACCCTCAATCCGCTGACGCTGGAGATTATTGTGCCGCTGAACGCCGAGGTGACCCTGGGAGATTATAAAGCTATACGCAAGCCATATGAGCCAGACCCGGTTTCGGAAAACAGCGTGGACAATATCCTCGAATTCCTCCAAGAGCAACACGCGCTTGTCGAGCCAGTGGATCGTCCAGCCCAGCAGGGCGACGTGGTCACGGTTCTCATTTCTGCCAGGAAAACCAGTGGTGAAGAAGAACTTATCATTGAAGCACAATCTGTATCGCTGGTCGTAGGTGAAGACGATGAAGAAGAGTGGCCGTTTCCGGGGTTTTCGCTCAACTTACTGGGCAAAGTACCAGGGAACGAAGCGGCTAGCATCTATCGATACCCCGAGGATTATGCGGAAGAATCTTTGCAAGGCGTGGAGGCGGATTTTAATTACCAGGTCGAAACCGTCAAACAAAGAACCCTTCCCGAGTTGAATGATGATTTCGCCATGACGACTGGCGGTTTTGAGGACCTGGAATCGCTGCGCGAGTCCATCCGCACTTTCCTCGAACGGCAATCTCAGGAAGTTTACAACGAGGACTATGACGAAGCAGTGATTGACGAGGCGATCAACCAGTCCGAATTTAAATACCCGCCCCAGATGCTGGAGGACGAGATCGACCAGGTAAAACAGGAACTGATCCGGAGCCTGGAACGCCAGGGTTTGGACCTTGAAATTTATCTCAAGTCCCGCGAGATGGACGAAGCAGCCTTCCGGGAAGAATTGAAGCCTGAGGCTGAACGGCAGCTAAAACGCGGTTTGCTTATCTTTGAGATTGGCAAGGTCGAGGATGTCCAGGTTGAGCGTGAAGAACTGGCAAGCGAAGCCGATAACACCTTGAATTACCTTTACCAGTCGCTTCCAAAAAATGAAGCGCGCCGCTTGAAAGATCGGGACTTTCAGTCCAACCTGGTGAAGAACGTGCTGATCGACCTGCTCACTGAGAAAACGATCGAAAGGCTGCGCAAGATCGCCAGCGGCCAGCTCGAAAAGGAAACCGCAGCAGAGGAAAGCGAGTCTGCAGCAGAACCGGCTGAACCAGCGGAGGATGACGCATCATCTGAAGCCAGCCTGCCTGAGCTTGTCCCCCCTACCCCATCTGCTGAACAGGACGTAGAGCCGGAAGCGAAAAACCCGGCAGAGATAGATGAAACACCGTAGTTTAGTTTCAAGATTTGTTATGAGAATTTCAGGAGGAAAACATGTTTAACCCCCAGTCCCTGATCCCGATGGTGATTGAAACCACCGCACGCGGTGAAAGGGCTTACGACATCTACTCGTTACTGTTAAGGAACCGCATCGTGTTTTTAGGCACCCCCATAAACGACCAGGTTGCCAACGTGATTGTGGCGCAACTGCTCTTCTTGAGCAGCGAAGACCCTGAATCGCCCATTCAGATGTATATCAACAGCCCAGGCGGCCAGGTGTATGCTGGCATGGCAATTTACGACACCATGCAGATGATTCCCAACCCGATCCGCACGCTTGCGGTCGGTATGACCGCCTCGTTTGGAACCGTGCTGCTCACGGCGGGGAGTAAGGGCGAGCGTTATGCCTTGCCCAACGCAACCATCCACATGCACCAGCCGCTGGGCGGCGCCCAGGGTCAGGCCTCGGATATCGAGATCCAGGCGCGCGAGATCCTCCGGCTGAAGGAGCATCTCAACGACATTCTTGCCCACCACACCGGTCAATCCAAAGAGACGATCGACCGAGACACGAACCGGGATTTCTACCTGGACGCCAAAGGCGCCGTCGAATACGGCCTGGTGGATCAGGTGATGAACATTCCCGAGACCAAGCTGCTAAAGACCCCCGAGGCGGCCTGATCGGCGTCAATGCTGGTCGCTTGAAGGATATCGACGAGCCGTGTGATCCATATGCACGGCTCGTCGTTTCAAAAATGGAGCATCATGAACATACCTCGAGGACGACCAAGGGCTCTGATCCTGGACATGGACGGCGTGCTGTGGCGTAGCCGCCAGCCCATCGGAGACCTGTCGGAGATATTTACGAAAATCGAATCGATGGGCTTACGGGTGGTCCTGGCGACGAACAACGCAACCCTGACAAGAGATGAATACCTGCAAAAACTGCGCGGATTCGGGGTGACGCTCGAGCGTTGGCAAATTGTGAACTCAGGCGAAGCAACGGCCCATTTCCTCAAACAGAGATTCCCCAATGGTGGGCCGGTTTTCATCGTCGGCGAAGACGGGCTTGTGCGCACATTGGCCGAAGCGGGTTTCCCCCACGCAGAAAGGGACGTCCTGGCAGTGGTGGCGGGGATGGACCGCAAAATGACTTATCAAAAGCTTGGCGCAGCTACGCTTATCATCCGCGCCGGGGCGTTATTTGTTGGCACAAACCCCGACCGCACATTTCCCACTCCAGAAGGGCTGATGCCCGGCGCCGGTTCGGTCCTGGCGTTTTTACAGGCCGCCTCCGGCGTCGAGCCCATCATCATCGGTAAACCACATCCCGAGTTGTACGAAGTGGCTTTGGAGCGCCTGCAGACCGACCCCGCAGAGACGTTGATCGTGGGCGACCGGCTTGATACGGACATCTGTGGAGCGCAGGCGATCGGAAGCCAGACCGCGCTTGTGCTTTCAGGGGTGAGCGACGAAGCGAGCGCCCGAAACTGGAACCCACCGGTGGATTACATCACCAAAGACCTGAGCGAGCTTATCACCCTTTTGCAAGGCTTACCTGCATGAGCGGCGCCAAACGGTTCATCTACGACCTCGGTTTTGACCAGGTCGCAGCTTGGATTTCATCGCTAGGTGAACCGTCTTATCGCGCGACTCAGATCTGGCAGGGGCTCTATCATCATTTTTATGCGTCGCCAGACCAGTTCACGATCCTGTCACGCCAGTTGCGCACGCGCCTGGCGGATGAGTTCGATTTTTCACACCTCACCCCGGCGAAAACGCTCGCCTCTTCTGACGGCGAAACGGTTAAGACGCTGTTTACACTCGAGCCTCATAATTCGATCGAAGCCGTTCTGATGCGCTATCGCGAGCGCCGCACCATCTGCATTTCGAGCCAGGCTGGCTGCGCCATGGGCTGCGTGTTCTGCGCCACAGGTCAGATGGGCTTCCGGCGCAACCTTTCGAGCGGTGAGATCGTCGAACAAGTCATGTACTACGCGCGCACTCTGGCTTCGACGGGCGAGAGACTGAGCAATATTGTCATCATGGGCATGGGGGAGCCGTTTCATAACTACGACGCCACCCTGGCCGCGGTCGATCTCTTGAATGACCCGCAGGGCTTTGATTTTGGGGCGCGGCGCATCACGATCTCGACTGTGGGGCTTGTGCCTGCCATCCGCCGCTTCACCGCTGAAAAGCGCCAGGTGAACCTGGCTGTTTCGCTTCACTCAGTTGACGATGAGCAGCGCTCTGCCCTGCTTCCCGTGAACCGCAAATACCCGCTCGAAGCGCTGCGAACCGCCTGCCTGGATTATGTAGAAACGACCCACCGGCGGATCACGTTTGAATGGGCGCTAATCGACGGGGTAAACGACGGCCCCCTCGAAGCGGAGAGGCTGGCCCGGTTTTTGAAGCCCTTTCGCAAAGACCACGCATCCATGTGTCACGTGAACGTGATCCCGCTAAACCCAACCGGGAAGTACGCCGGCAAAGCCACCACGAAGAAAAAGGCCTATCAATTTCAAGCCGTGCTTGAAGAACATGGCGTGCCTTGCACGGTGCGCGTCCGGCGCGGGATCGATATTCAGGCTGGCTGTGGACAGCTTGCCGCCGGTTGATCCTGGATAAAATGCCTGCGCATTCCGAATCTGCCCGTACTATAAAACCGTTAAAACTGTTTTTCCGATATTTGTATCACCAGTTGGCGTGGTCGTACGATCTGGTCGCCTATATAGTCTCGCTGGGGAAATGGACGCGCTGGGTTGCCGCCAGCTACGACTATCTCGATCAACAACCCGTTCTCGAATTAGGGTTTGGAACTGGCCAGCTTCAATGCGACCTGCTAGAGCAAGGATTCGCGGTCTTTGGGGTGGACGAAAGCGATCAGATGGCGAAACACGCCAAAAAGAGATTGGACCAGGCCGGCGCTCAGTCGAACATTGTACGCGCCCTCTCGCAAAATCTGCCCTTTCCCGCGGATTTCTTCGGCTCGGTTGTATCCACTTTCCCAGCAGAGTACATCTACGCCGACGAGACGATTTCAGAGATGAAGCGGGTCTTGATCCCAGGAGGCCGGGCGGTGATCTGCCCCGTCGCCTGGATCACCGGCAGGTCTGTGCTGCAGAACATGGCGGCTGGCCTGTTTCGGATCACGAGACAATCTCCTACAATGCACGAATTGCTTTCGGGACCGGTGAAATTGTATTTTGAGCGGTTGTCCGCGCACGGCTTTGACGCCTCTTACGACCTCGTACCCGTGGAAGCCAGCCAGGTGCTTGTAATCTTGGCTCGGAAAGTGAAAGAGGCTCGAATTCACTTCCTGAACTGAAGTAAAATAACCCTATGGAAGTCGTCGTTGCTGTTGCAAAGGTCAGTAAGTATGCTGTATCTCTAAGCGGGGACACAGTCGAGACCATCGAGCGGCCAAACGGGGGCATGTCCCTCGTGATGGCAGACGGGCAAAGCTCGGGGCGCGGCGCCAAAAGCGTCTCGACCATGGTTGTCCGCAAAGTCATTTCTCTCCTGGCGGAAGGTGTGCGGGACGGCGCGGCGGCGCGCGCGGCCTCGGATGCCCTGTTCACCGAGCGCGCTGGCAAAGTCTCTGCTACGTTAAATATCATCTCCATCGATCAGCAAACCCGGACGATGGTGATCACCAGGAACAACCCCTGCCCGGTTTTGGTCTCGCTGGCTGGGGAGATCCGGGTTTTAGATGAGCCAAGCAAACCCGTAGGTCTGTATCGGGGAACCCGCCCGGTGATCACGGAGGTCGAGCTTCAGCCCGAATTGATCGTCGTCGTTTATACCGACGGGTTGGCTCATGCAGGAACGCGCAGCGGGCAGGCGATGGACATTCCCACTGCGTTCAAGCTGCTGGTCGAAGACAGCCAGATATCGCCCAGGCAGATCGCAGACGACTTGCTCGAAGAGGCGCTCCGGCTCGATGAACGGCGTCCTTCAGACGACATCTCGATCGCGGTGATCAAGGTCGCGCGTCATGCCGGCGATCATGTGCGCAGGATGACCGTTCACCTGCCCCTGAAACTGCCCCTGAACAGTTAGCCTGACGGGTCCAGTCGAGAATAACCACTGTGAGCCTCAGAATTGGCGTGGTAGGACCTTGCGCTGCCGGTAAAACGACCCTGGTGAACAAATTGAGCCGGCTTGGGTACGAGGCCAGGCATATCGCACAGGAGCATTCCTATGTACCTGCGATGTGGCAGCGCATTTCGAACCCGGACAGGTTGATTTACTTGCACGTGTCCTATCCCAATACGCTGATCCGGCGGCGCATGAACTGGAACGAGGACGAATACCAGGAGCAGCTAAACCGGCTGCGTCATGCCAGAGAGCACGCCGACCTCATCATCGACACAGACCCACTGAACCCCGAGCAGGTGTTGCAAATCGTATTGGATTATCTGGCTGCAAATCGACCAGATAATCCAAAATAATTGGACAACAGAATATTTCAGGGGTATAATCCCTTTTCGGTCTGCCAGCCTGAGGCTGGTATTTTCTTGAATTTGGAGACTGCATCAGTAATGTCACAACGCAATGTTTATTTATTAATCTTGATCGCTGTGGTTGTAGCCCTGGCAATTTACATTGTTTTGCCAAACAGTCCCGGCATAAACGCCCTGGGAATTCACAAGAAATTCACAACCCGCCTGGGCCTGGATCTGGTGGGCGGTGTTCAGGCTTTGCTGGAAGCCGACCTGCCGCCAGATGCGGTGATCGAACCGGGCGCAATGGACGCGGCTACAAGCGTGGTTGAGAATCGTGTCAACGGCTTGGGGCTCACCGAAGCAGTCGTCCAAAAAGCGGGCGACCGGCGCATCGTGGTCGAATTACCGGGAGAGACAGACCCCGAAAAGGCGCTTGAAACCATTCAACAAACCGGGCTGCTTGAACTGGTGGATTTCTCCGGCATTCCTCAAGCCGAAGCGGTCGCGCTGGTAGGCACGCGCATCAATACCGACTTTGGGCTTTCGTCCGCCCAGGCCACCCAGCCTATCACAGGAACGGCGACCGTAACCCAGACGTTCCCAACCGTGATCACTGGCGCGGATTTACGATCCGTCAACGTCACGACCAATCCACAGTCAGGCCAATATGAAGTGGCTTTCACGCTTTCTCCAAAAGGGAAAAATGTTTTTGCTGATTTCACTGCAAAGCACGTTGGCGACGTCCTGGCGATTGTCATCGATAAAGAAGTGATATCGGTGCCTACCATCAACCAGCCTATTCCGGATGGTCAGGGCGTGATCAACGGGAATTTCACAGCCGAAGAAGCGAATAACCTGGCGGTGCAGTTGCGCTATGGCTCCCTTCCCATCCCGCTCAAAGTCATCGAGGTTCGGACCATCGGCCCGACCCTCGGGATCGAATCGCTGCAGAAGAGCCTGCTCGCGGGCGCGATCGGCTTCTCAATCGTGATCCTGTTCATGCTGTTGTATTACCGCCTGCCGGGGTTGATCGCAAACATCGCGATTATCATGTTTGCCGTGATCACTTTCGCCATTTTCCGGTACATACCTGTCACGTTGACGCTGCCGGGCATTGCCGGTTTTCTCTTGAGCACCGGCAGCGCTTTGGATGCGAACATCCTGATTTTTGAGCGCATGAAAGAGGAACTGCGCGGCGGAAAAACCTTGAGCCAGTCTGTCGACCTCGGCTGGAAGCGCGCCTGGCCCTCGATCCGTGACTCGAACATCGCCACCCTGATCACCTGCGGCATCTTGTTTTGGTTTGGGAGCACTTACGGCGCCACGATTGTGAAAGGCTTTTCGATTACCCTGTTCCTCGGCGTGATCGTCAGCCTTTTCATTGCCATTGTCGTCACGCGCGTGTTAATGGATTTGGTGGTGGCTAACTTCAAGTCTAAAGATTATCCCAAATGGTTCGGGATCTAGAAGGGAAACCGATATGATCGACATCATCGGTAAAAGATATTACTACTTTGCTTTTTCACTGCTGATCATCGTCCCCGGATTGCTCTTGCTCGGTTACATGATCCAGTCCGGGCATCTTCCTGTTTCGATCGATTTCACGGGCGGCAGCTTGCTTGAAGTGCGCTTCACCTCGGCAGCGCCATCTGAGGCGGATATTATCAGCCTCTATGACCGGTTGAATGTCGAGGACGTGAAAGTGCAAACCACCGGCCAGGGTTCCTACGTGATCCGCTCCTCGATCCTGAGCGAGGCGATCCGGGGGAGCATCGTCGAGGAGCTGGGGAAAGCCTTTGGAACCGAAGTCGTGGTGTTGAGGTTTGAAAACGTTGGGCCGACGATCGGGCAAGAAGTCACCCGGCGCGCAGCTCAGGCTGTTGCAGTGGCAGCTTTTATTGTTACGTTCTATATGACGTTTGCCTTTCGCGGCGTTCCCCACGCTTTGCGATTTGGCATTTGCGCCATCATCGCGATGATCCACGATGTAGCCATCGTCTTCAGCCTCACAGCCATTGGAAGCCTGATCTGGGGCTGGCAGATCGACGCGCTTTTCCTGACGGCTGTGCTGACGGTAATCGGTTTTTCGGTTCAGGACAAAGTGGTGGTGTTTGACCGCATTCGCGAGAACACCGGCGTCTACCGCCGGCTGCCCTTTGAGACCCTGGTCAACCACTCCATTGTGCAGACTCTCCAGCGTTCGATCAACACCCAGTTGATGACGGTCGAGTTCATGCTCCTCGCGCTTGCCCTTTTTGGCGGCGTCACGCTGCGTGAATTTGCGACCATCCTGCTGGTCGGATTGCTGAGCGGTACCTATTCATCGATCTTTATCGCGGCCCCAATTCTGGTGGTGTGGGAAGGGCGTGAGTGGCGCCAATGGTTCAAGCCGCGCACAAGCTCCGCTGGCGCATAGCGGCATCGCCTTAACACGTAAATTGAGCTGTCCGGGTGAAAATTCGCATCCGGACAGCTTTTTTACTTAAAGAACAGCGGGCGGATATAGATCAACAGAAACGCGCTCAGGGTCAGAAAGGGACCGTAAGGAACCGCTAGAGCCGGATGGTACTGCCGGCGCAGGATATTCAAAACCAGGTATGCCAGGCTGATCAACCCCGCGATGAGGATGGTCAAGAGCAGGCCAAGCGTGATCCCCGGCCAGCCCAAAAGCAGCCCCACCACCCCGCTCAAATTGACGTCGCCAAAACCGATAGCTTCCTGCTCGGTTATTTGTTCGCCCCTCAGTCGCACCGAAAGCCGTAAAAACAGAATTCCAAAAAGATAAAAGAGCAGCATCGCGCCAAACCCGACCGCCCCACCCACTAAAGTTGGAACAATTCCATGGAGATGGATGCCGATGCCCAGGGCAATCAGCGCGCCAGCCAGGCTGGTAACGTGAAGAATCAAGCGGTGCTCGATGTCGATCACGGTCACCAGGGCGAGGTAACCCAGCAAAATCAGGGCAACAACCCATCCCAGCCCCGGCGGGGAGAAATCAACCAACAGCGCCCCTGCCACCCCCAGCCCAAATTCCACGATCCAGGAGCGCAGGCCCCGTTTTGCCCCGCAGACTGGGCATCTTCTGGGCCAAAATAAATAATTGAGAATGAGATATTCAGCCTGGCATGCCGGGCAAGCCGGTTTACCGAGGCGTCTCATTAGCGGCAGTTCGTCGGCAACATAATTTAACAGGCTGCCAAACAACCAGCCAATGACAAAGCCGATGATGAGAATAATCAAACGATTCAATGATGTCATGTGATCTTTCTAAAGTTACGTCTCCCGATTTCATGTTAAAGTAAGTTATCACGGATTGCGGATGCTTTGCCTTTCCGCAATTTTACGGTATTATAGCAACGAACTGGACATATCCTTACCATAATCCAGAATCTCCAGGAGAAGTGTGATCTATGGAAAAGTTCGTCATTCAGGGGTGCAAGCCCCTTTCAGGCGCGGTAACCCCCTCAGGCAACAAAAATGCTGCTTTGCCGTTGCTCGCGGCGACGCTTTTGACCGATCAGCCGGTTATCCTGCACAACGTGCCTTCCATTCGAGATGTTGCAGATATGATCGATTTGCTTTCCAGCCTGGGCGTGCAAATTGCGCCCCTGGGCGGAAATTCCTTGCGCCTCCAGGCTGGAGAAGTGCAGGCGACCAATCTGGATCCGGATAAATGCCGCCGCATACGCGCTTCTATCCTGCTTGCGGGACCCATGCTGGCGCGCGCCGGAATGTTGAAAATCCCACCGCCGGGCGGCGACGTGATCGGCCGGCGGCGGCTGGACACCCACATCCTCGCGCTAAAGACGCTCGGCGCGCAAATTGAATATGAACGGGCCGAACAGGTTTTCGAGTTCCGCGCCCGCAACCTGACCGGCGCCGACATCTTGCTCGACGAAGCGAGCGTGACCGCCACCGAAAACGCCATCATGGCCGCCGTCCTGGCAAGCGGCGACACGGTCTTGCGCAATGCTGCCTCCGAGCCGCACGTCCAGGAATTGTGCCATTTTCTCAACAAACTGGGCGCCCACATCGAGAACATCGGCTCAAACACGCTGCACATCGAGGGCGTCTCCAGGCTGTACGGAGGCGAACATGAAATCGGGCCAGATTATTTGGAAGTGGTCAGTTTTATCGGCGCGGCTGCTGTGACCCATGGGGGTATCACGATCCACAAGGCTGGCACGCAGTACCTGGATATGATCCGCATGGTCTTTGACCGCCTGGGCGTGCGCTGGGAGCAAGACCACGACGATATTATCATCCCAGCCGATCAGGAGCTAAGAATCGAGCCGGACCTGGGGAACGCGATCCCCGAAATCAAGGTGATGACCTGGCCCGCCTTCCCGACCGACCTGATGAGCATCGCCATTGTGGTCGCCACGCAATCTCAAGGCAGCATTCTGTTCCATGACTGGATGTACCCCAGCCGGATGTTCTTCATCGATAAGCTGGTCGGGATGGGCGCGCACGTCGTTTTATGCGACCCCCACCGCTGTATTGTTCAAGGACCCACGACGCTGTTTGGCGAGAATATGGAAAGCCCGGATATCCGGGCAGGGATGGCGCTCTTGCTGGCAGCCCTGGCGGCAAAGGGGAAATCGACCATTCGCAATATCGGTCAGATCGACCGCGGCTATGAGAAGGTCGACTTGAAGCTCCGCAGCCTCGGGGCCGAGATCGAACGCCTCAAAGAATAGAAAAAAACAATCGAAAGCTGTTTAACGTAAAAAAGGGCGGCCAGACAGGTTCGCCCTTTTTTGGAATGTCTTTTCGTTATGCGGGGTTAGCCGCCGGGTTTTGAGCGACTACTTCCAGAAACTGGTTGACGACATCCCGAAGCATCGGCTCGGGGAGCGCCCCAACCTGGCGGTGGATTATCTTACCATTGGCGACAAAAAGCATGGTCGGAATGCCCTGCACGCCATACTTTCCAGCCCATTCCTGGTTTTCATCCGTATTGACTTTTGTAACCAGTAATTTTCCAGCGTGCTCGCTGGCCAGCTTGTCCAGAACTGGAGCGACCATGCGGCACGGGCCGCACCACGGCGCCCAGAAGTCGACGATGGTGGGGATTGGCGACTGGAGCACGGTCTTCTCGAATGCGGCGTCAGTCACGTGGATCGGTTCTGAAATCATTCACTGCCTCCTGAATTTTTCACAATTATAGCTTAGATGCAAAATCACGCCGAATTGTTACATCGGAATGAATATTGAAAATCTCTTATCTATAGAGGCCTGATAATTGTCAGGTATAATCCTTTCGATGTCCTCCGAACCGATTGCAGCGCAGCCTTACACCGTGGTCACCCCGGTTTTTGAAGGGCCGCTCGATCTCTTATTACAGTTGATCGAAAAGGCGGAGCTGGATATCACCGCACTCGCGCTTGCTCAGGTGACCGACCAGTTTCTGGCTCACCTGCATGCACTGCCTCACAACACCGCAGCAGATGTCTCATCATTTTTGATCATCGCTTCGAAATTGGTGCAGATCAAATCCGAAGCGCTCTTACCACGCCCGCCCGAGCGCGCACCTGGCGAAATCGATACCGGCGAGGCGCTCGCCCGCCAGCTCATCCTTTACAGAAAATTCAAAATCGCGGCTGAGCAGCTTGCCGCCAGGGTTGACGCCTGCCGCACCTTTCCCAGGATCACGCCCCTCGGCCGCACACAGACCCTGCCTGTTCTGCAGGACCTTTCGATTGAGGAGCTTCTTGCAGCTGCTGCTCAGGTCTTTGAAATCCAGCCCGTGCTGCCCTCCCTCGCATCGGTGGTGGCCGCGCCGCGGATCACCATCCGTGAGAAGATCATCCGCATCGCTTCATACCTGCGATCGACGAAAAAAGGTGAATTCTCGAAGCTCTTCCCCTCCCGGGCCGGCTCGCGGCTCGAAGTTGTCGTCACCTTCCTCGCGCTGCTAGAACTGGTCAAGCGCCACATGCTTTTTGCGACCCAGGAAAACCTCTTCGAGGAGATCTTTTTCGAGCCAGCCGAGGATTGGCAGGAAGATTTTGCCTTCGAGCTTGAATTTGGAGAGTGACATGTCGAACCGCCTGGCAAGCGCCAATTCCCCCTATCTACAGCAGCACGCCGATAACCCGGTCAACTGGCAGCCCTGGGACGAAAACGCGCTTCAACAGGCGCGCTCGGAAGACAAACCCATTTTTCTGAGCATCGGCTATGCAGCATGTCACTGGTGCCACGTCATGGCGCACGAGTCGTTCGAGGACCCGCAAATCGCGGAGATCCTCAATGAGCATTTTGTCAACATCAAGGTCGACCGCGAGGAGCGCCCCGACCTCGATTCGATCTACATGAACGCCGTGGTCGCGATGACGGGACAGGGCGGCTGGCCGATGAGCGTTTTTCTCACTCCCGATATGAAACCCTTCTTCGGTGGCACCTATTTTCCCCCTGTGCGCCGTTACAACATCCCTTCCTTCAAAGAGATCATCCTGACAATCGCCCGTTTGTGGAAGGACGAGCGGGGCAAGCTGGTCGAGTCCAGCGAAGAGATTACCCACAGGCTCTTCTCCAGCCAGGCTTTCGGCGTTGAACCAGGCCGGGTTCTGCGCCAGGAGACGATCGAACAAGCGGCGCTGCGCCTGGCGCAGAGCTACGACTGGCAAAACGGTGGTTGGGGACCGGCGCCGAAATTCCCTCAACCGATGGCGATCGAATTTCTGCTCCGCCGGGCTTCCCAGGGTGAAAAATTGGGAATGGACGTGGCGGTTCATACATTGGACGCCATGGCGCGCGGGGGATTTTATGATGTTATCGGCGGCGGATTTGCGCGCTACAGCACCGACAACCAGTGGCTCGTCCCGCATTTCGAGAAGATGCTTTACGATAATGCGCTCCTTTCGAGGTGTTACCTCTACGCCCATTTGCTGACGAACGATGAAAGTTACCTCAACGTCTGCCGCGCCACGCTGGATTTTG
>JADYYC010000418.1 GCA_020853835.1 Anaerolineales bacterium | reverse complement strand
CAAGTTCCTGGCCTCCCAGTGGTGGCTGTGGCTGATCGTCCTGCTGCTCTGGGGCGTCCATCAGATCATCTGATGCGCTTCAGGCCTCCCATCCACCCGGCGCCCAGCCGGGATTTTTCATTTCCAGGAAGGAGTCACTATGTTCAAAGTGCACATCCTCACCACCTGCGATCACTGCAAGGGTGAGGCATATCTGCCCGTTGGCGAAGCCGTCGATGCGCACGGCCAGCCATATGTGCGCCACCTGCCCTGCCCTGCCTGCGATGGTACGGGCCAACGCCCCAGGTGGGTCGATATACAGAAGCTCGCCAGGATGCTGGCGCAGGCTCAGTGCCCGCACGCACACAGTTCTCTCACCGGCCGGATGCACTTCTCCGCCGGCGAGGTCTGGGACAACATCCGTGAGGTCTGCACCGACTGCGGCGCTGATCTCGATGCTATTCAAGATGAATATTGAGGAGCCACACATGACCCAACATCCCCTCACCCCCGAACAGGAGCGGGTCGTCGCTCATCCGCTGGGCGAGCATGCCCGTGTGCTGGCTGTGGCCGGCTCAGGCAAGAGCACGACCATGGCCCACCGCATCCAGCATCTCGTCCAGGAGCGGCAGATCCGCCCTTCAGCCATTCAGGCGCTGATGTTCAACAGCCTGGCGCGCAAGCAGTTCCAGGCCCATCTTTCCAACGTTGGGCTGCCCGAAGTATGCCAGCCAGCAGTCCACACCTTTCACTCGTTCAGTTTTCACATCCTCAACCAGCTCATCAAAGACGGTTCGCTGCCCTCTTCCACCCAGTTCTGGCTCGCCGATAAGGCCGAGCTGGTCTGGCTCGCGGTCAAGCGCGCCATCAACAATCTGGAGAAAGCCAGGCGCCTGCCGCCCGATGCGGTCGATCCCGAGGAAGCCCTCTCGGCGATCGGGCGCTGGAAGGGTTCGCTCATCCCGCCGGATCGAGCCGGTTCATACGCTTCCCCACACCTCCCGCTCATCTATGCGGAATTCGAGCGGCTGCGCGGCGAGGCCAATGCGCTCACGTTCGACGATTTCATCCCGCTGGCGATCGATCTGCTCGAAGGCCAGCCCGCCACCCGCAGCCGCTATGCCCAGGAGCTGCAGCACCTGATCGTCGACGAGTATCAGGATGTCAACTACGGCCAGCAGCGCCTGATCGAGCTGCTCGCCGGCGACCAGGCCGATGTGATGGTGGTCGGCGACGACGATCAGACGATCTACGAGTGGCGCGGGGCACGCCCCCAGTACATCCTGCAGGACTTCGCCCGGGTGTTCGCCAACAAGCCCGTCCACGACTACACGCTCTCACGTTCGTTCCGTTTTGGGCCGCTGATCGCTCAGTGCGCCGCTAATCTGATCGCTCGCAATCTCACCCGGGTCGAGAAGCACCTCATCGCCCACCAGCCCAAGAAACACGGTTTCGTGCAGTTCTTCCAGGGCGACTACTCGGCCACCCGCGAGCTCGCCGAGCAGATCCAGGCGCTCATCCAGGGCGACAAAACGCCCCCAAACGAGGTCGTCGTGCTGGCCCGCCTGTATGCCCAGCTCGATAATCTCGAGGCCGAGTTCCTCTCCCGCTCGATCCCGTACCGCGTCGACGGGCAGCAGCCCTTCTTCAAGCGGCCCGAGATCAATACGCTGCTCGATTATCTGCGCCTGGCGCACGATTTCGAGAAGCCCCTCGACGATCAGTCCGGCGGCTGGCTGCTCAACGTGGCCAACAAGCCCTCGCGCATGCTCTCGCGGGCGCTGCTCTCGCACATGCTCTCGACGGCCAAATACCGGCGCTTCTCCGCCGAGAAGCTCTTCGAGGCCGGGGTGCGCAACGACCGCCAGGCGCTCACGCCCTGGCAGGCCGAGAAGCTCAATGAGCTGTGGGGGTTTCTGGCTTCGCTGCGATACAGGCTGTGCGATCCGTATCTCGACGCCGGGACGCTGCTCGACTGGATGGTCGCCGACCTGGGCTATCTGGAATACTTCCAGGACTACTACGGCAAGGGTGAGCACGCCGACGAGAAGAAGTTCGCCGTGCAGCACTTCATCCGCTATGTAAGCGGGCTGCGGCTCTCGCCCCAGAACCTGCTCGACCGCCTGGCCAGGCTCGACACCACCCAGGGCAGGCCCGAGGAAGAGTTGATCCTCTTCACGACGATCTTCCGCACCAAGGGGCTCGAATACGACTATGTGGTGCTCCCGCAGTGCGACGACAATCTGCTGCCATATCTCAAGGGCGAGCGGGTGGATCTGTTCGACACGCAGGGCATCGTGCAAGAAGCCCAGATGTCGAGCAGTCTGGAGAGCGAGCGCCGTCTGTTCTACGTGGCGCTCACGCGCGCCCGCAAGGGGGTTCTGATCGGGGCTTCTGCCGCCCCCTCGCGCTTCCTCGAAGAGCTGCGGCTGGCCAGCACCGAAGCGCTCATGAGCGCTGTGACGCACCTGGCGCGCGGCGACGCTCAGGCTAGCCAGTCTCTGCGGCAGGCTCTGCTACAAGGCTGCTTCGATTCTTCCTTGCAGGAAAACCTGCTCGACGGTTATCTGCCCGACCTGGGACAGCAGCCTCTCGCCGAATCTCTGCGCCGGGAATGGGCGGTCCCGTCTGCATCTCATGTTGTCATGGGTGGTTAGGTTGTTCCACTCTACACCAGGCCGGTAAAGCCCCCATCCTCACAGGTGGGGGCTTTTTCATTTCACCCCATCCCAAGAAAGGATCCCCAAACATGTCCCTCCATATCCCACCTCACGTCCTCAAAGAAGCGCTCGCCGCTCCATTGGCCCCCGCAATCCTGCCAGTGGTGCTCGAGCAGACCGCTCAGAAGGTCTTCGCCGGGTTCAGCGAGAAGCTCAGGGCTTCGCTCAACGGGTGCGCCGAGCGCGCGCTGCGGCTGGCGCTGGACGGCCACGTGACCCACAAGGGCGGGCGGGTCTTCTCGGTGCGCTCCGAGGACGGCCAGCGCGCCTATCTGGTCAATCTGGAGCGCTCCTTCTGCAACTGCCCCGACAGCGCCAGGGGTCGCGCCTGCAAGCACCGCCTGGCAGCCTATCTGGTCGAGCAGGCTCAGCAGGCTAATCAGGAGCTCGCCCAGCAGGAAGTATCCAGCGCGTTCCCCACTTCCCCTCCGCCGTCCCTCGACCCCGAAGAAGACGCGCTCGAAAGGGCGCGCCTGGCGCTGCACGCCCGCTCGCAGTTCCTGCACGAGGCGATCATCTATGCTCTGCTGCCGCAAGACAACGAGTTCATCCCGGTCGAGCTCCTCTCGCTCGAAGGCGAGGCGGCCCTGATCCGGGCGCTGCCGCAACTCAAGGACGGGCGGCTCGTCCCGCAGTTCCCCTTCCCTGAGCGGCGCTCGTTCTGCGAGGCGCTCGCCAAAAGCCTGCGCGAGGTCAGGATCTACCGCTAATCCAATTTCACCAGATAGAAAGGACTTTCACATGAACGAGAACTCTCATGACCTCTTTGCGCGCCTGCGTGCGCCCTTCCACCCCTCCGATATCGAGTGGCGGGCCGGGGCGACAAACGGCGACAAGACCCGGGCGCTCGCCCTGGCGTACATCACTTCGCGCGCCGTGATGGACCGTCTCGACGAGGTCGTCGGCCCGCAAAACTGGCGCGACGAATATCAGCCCGGCCCCGACGGCGGCGTGATCTGCGGGCTCAGCCTGCGCATCGCCGGCGAGTGGGTCACCAAGTGGGACGGCGCCGAGAACACCGAGTTCGAGGCGATCAAGGGCGGGCTGTCGGACGCGTTCAAGCGCGCCGGGTACAAGTGGGGCATCGGGCGCTATCTCTACCGGCTGGAATCCGTCTGGGCGCCCTGCGAGCTGCACGGCAAGAATGTGACGCTCAAATCCACGCCCCCGCTCCCCGATTGGGCGCTGCCAGACAAAGGGGTGAGCGCAGCCGGCGCGCCGCCGCCCAAGGTCGAGCAGCCCGTCCCTGATCGGGAAGGGGAGATCCTGGCCGAGCTCGGGTTTGGCGAGATGCCAAAGCGCGCGCCCGTTGCGGTCGCTTCACCGCCAAAAGCAAACGGCGATAACGGGGGCGGGTCCAGGCGCGCCTTCTCCTGGGGCGTGCCGGTGGTCAAGGCCGTGATCTCTGCCGGATTGGCCGCCAGCCCCGTCGAGGCGGTGCGCTTGCTCAACGAGGCGGGGCTGCCACAGCAGACCACGCCCGAACAGGCCGTCGCTCGTCTGCGCCGCGCTTAGTTCAATGGTTCCGTTTCAATCACAGGCCAGTCGCTTCACCGGCTGGCCTGTTTTCACCCTATGGAGAAAAACAACATGCCAACCGAAGTCTTCCACTCCAACGCCCGCGTCACGCTCGTGCGCGGCGATCACTACCAGGACGTCCAGATCCTGATCGATGACCGTCAGCTGTTCAATCGCCTGCCCGGCAAGCCCGAGCGCCAGGGGGTCAAGTCACTCGCCAGCTGGCCGTTCTTTGTCACGGCGATCTTCAATGCCGGTCAGTTTGAATATCCCCTCCCCGATCCCGATCAGGCAATGGCTGTTCGTGAAAGCGATCTGCAGCTGCCGATCTTCGACCTGACGACCAACGTTCAGCCGAGCGGGGTCAAGTCGCGCAAGCGCAAGGTCGCCAGGACGCTCTCCGCAATCCGCAAGCTGCACGAAGAGCTCAACGCCGACCTGTATACCCACCCCACCGAACGCCCCGCCATCCACAGCCCGGCAGACGCCTTCCAATTGCTGATCCCCTTCATCGGGATGCTCGATCACGAGGAGCTGTGGGTGCTCAACCTCGACGTGCGCAACCGGGTCATGAACCTCACAAAGCTCTATGTGGGCAGCGTCAACATGTCGCAGGTGCGGGTCGGGGAGGTTTTCCGCCAGGCGATCTGTGACAATTCGCCAGCGATGATCGTGGCTCACAACCATCCCAGCGGCGATCCCTCGCCCTCCCCCGACGACATCTCGGTCACGCGCGCTCTGGTCCAGGCCGGCAGGCTGCTCGATATCGAGGTGCTCGATCATCTGATCGTCGCCTCCGGACGCTATGTCTCGCTCAAGGAGCGCGGGCTCGGGTTTGGAGGTTGAGATGCTCAATCCCCAATCCTGGCAGCACAATGCCAACAACCTGAAAGGAGACCCAAAATGACCACCCTGTCCGATATCCGCCAGATCGCAACCCGTCTGCACAGTCATGTGTTCGAATGGTCCGACCTGCATTTGCAAAACGAGCTGCTCTTTCTGCTCGACGATCTGCAGATGCTGCATGACGAGCTCAACAAACTCGGCGTGCCCAACACCGACGCCCAGGGATATGAGCTCGATCTGCGCCAGCGCTGCAAGTTACTTTGTGCAAAACAAAAGCCGCTGCAGGGCGAGCCCGATCACGACAGCAACACGATCCGATCCAGCCTGTTTTAGTCCGATCCTCTGTAAATTCGCCCGCGCGGGAGGTTTCATGTCCCTCACACATGCACGATTCGCCCGCGCGGGAGTTTTTCCTCTCCCGAGGGGGAATCTCGGTCCATCCAATTTCCCAGAAAGGATATCCCTATGACGATCCGTGATGAACGTCTCAAGGCGCGCACGCTGCGCGCAATCGCCCTGCAGCAGGCGGGCCATTTCGTCCTGGACCACCGCCAGGAGTTGCCGCTGCCCGTCCTCGATCTGCGATACAGCCGCCTCTATGACTATGAAACCCGTTGGGGCGGGTTTCGCTTCGACCCCGAGGCGCGCTCGCTCCTGGTCCTGTGCCAGGGCCAGCCTCCGGATGAGCTGCTGCCCCAGCCCCGCCTCCGCCTGGCGACCGCCGTGCTCCACGCCGGATACGCCAGTATCCAACTGGAAGGTTCGGCCTTCGAACTCGATTTCCAGACCCGCGATCGCGTCGACTACGAGTCGTTGCGCCTGCTCAACCGCACGCTGGCTGACGAAGGTCTGCCGGTCGTGGTCTGGCAGCTGGAACCGGAGAAAGGCGAAATGCCGCCCGTGATCCGCCTGGCGAACGATTCGGCCATGCTTTTCGCCTCCTCCGCCATTTGGGACAACGAAAACCAGCAGCTGGTCGCTTCTCAGGTGGTCTCCACCTCTCAAGACCTGCTCAAGGCGATCAAGGCCACCCTCGCCAACAACAATTCGAAGAGTTTTCTCACGCTGAAGACCCCCGACGAGAGCGCCTATCTCAAGGGGGCGCGCCGCGGGTATCTCGCCGTCACGAGCAGTCTGGCGCAGGCCAACGCCGAAGGCACGGTTACCACCCTGCTGCACCCCTTGAGCGGCGATCCGCAGGCCGGCAGCAATGGCTGCTTTTATCTGGTCGTCGTACCCGGCGAGTGTCTCGAGAGGCGTTTTGTCGAGCGCCTGGACCTGGCCATCCCCTGGCCGCTCCAATCCGATTGGGCTGCATATCTGCTCGCTGCCGGGCAGGCAGCCGGGTTGGTCGAGGCGCTCCCGCAGTGCGGGGATGACTTCTCCGCCGGGCTGCGCATCGCCAGGAACGAAGCGGGCTGGCAGCAGGTCATCGCCGCCAGTCTGGAACAGGGCCAAATCCATATCTCTCAGACAGGCGTCACACCATGAGAGGCAACTCGCAGGTCTTCGGCTTCTATCACACCACCTTTCACTTCGTCCCTTGAGACAAGACCATCCCCACCCGTCCAGCCCCGGTCTCCCAAGGCCGGGGCTTTTTCTATTCCCCAGAAAGGAACCTATCCCATGGCTCGTTTGGAAGCTCAATCCAAGTTGTTGTATTACCCCACCCCGCCCAGGGTGGTGGAACTGATCGCCTCCTGGTTCAAGGCGGACGCCAGGGCCCGGCTCGTCGATCCGTGCTGCGGCAAGGGCGAGGCGCTGGCGTGGCTCGCCTATTCGACTGGAGAAACACCATACCAGTATTTGTACGGCTCGTTGCGCGCCACTACCCATCAAAGTGCTTCTGATATCCTTCGGGAGAGGCCAGAAATCGCTTCGGGAAGGTTCTGAATACAGTGCACCCGGAACCCGTCAAGATAGCATTCGTTCGGTTTGTGATTTGGGTTCGCGGCACATTCCAGGCGTCGGCTCTCTTGATATAATCTTAATATGGCTCTTCGAGTCGATCTTGAGCCAAGCAATCAAGATCAAAATTAAAATCTAGCCCTTGATGAGAAAAGTTTGGAAAATATGTTTATGAAACTCCTTCCTCCTGCGCTTGTTATTCCTGTTGTCTTGGCCGCATGTCAGCTAAAGCCGGTCGAAAGCCAGCCTCCTCCAGATTTTAGCAAACCTGGGATTACGGAACCGGCAGCAAGCATCCCCGAAACATCTCAAGTCGATCTTTCGGTCAAGGACTATCATCTATCTCAAGGATATCCGGCTGATTTTTCTGCTTATGTCGATGTCTTGGATAAACTGGCTCTAAAAGACAGTCTAAAAACCGTCGATCTTGACCTGGTCAATTACATCAAGGCAGAGGCGGAAGGAAAAACCGTTGAGTATGCCTTGATGCCTTTTGGAATTGTTACTGACCTAACCGATCCTGATGGCCAACCGGCTCTACCCAAACCGGTTTATTATCTTGCTTCTCCCGATGATCAGGGGAATATTCAGGGTGGTTATGCCCTTGGCCAGCTGATTGAAACCGATGACAAAGAAAGTGTTAGTTTTACGTCCAGAATGTTGGATGAAGCCACTTTCAGGTCTTGGCAAAACCCGGAAACTGCTCAGGAGACTAAGCTAGGGCAACTACTTTATACTATTCCTCTTCATGTGGGGATTTCTATCGAGCAGGCAAGACAGATCCAAAAGGACCTTGTTGACGGAAAACTAACCCCGGAACTGCTGATGACTCAATATGCTCTTGGTGTCAGTTTTCTTAAGCCCGGTTCGCCAAAAACCAAAGTCGGTTTTGGCCTAACAGAAATACAACAGTCTTCCACCCAAGAATCCAATTTCTCTTTGATCAAACAACTTTTTGGCGTCACACCGGCTCATGCCATGGAGCTATCAGCCACCGCTCCTTCTCCTACCCCAGCCGAAACCATCACCCTTAGCCCGGAAGAACAACTGCAAGAATATCTAAAAACCAATGAGGCTAAAAAGAGTATTGATAAGTTTGTTAATGCAATGAAAATGGCAGGAATCAAGATGACGGCAGAACAAGTATCACAGGAAATTATCTGTGTCAACGAAAGAGCCGACGGAACACCGCTAGTTGATCTAGATGGTAACCCGTTTACGATTGGTGTTTTTAATAATACTGGTTTATTTTATATAGATATAAATAATAAATGGCAAGAATTAAGTATAGACAGATGGTTTACTCTTAACGGAAAAGAGTTACAAGTCCGTGCAGAACCAGGTAATGGCGAACAAATTCCAGCATTAGAGAAATATTTTCCTCGCATTCTGCAATTAACTACCACTACTGATGGATGGCTAGATCCAGAAAAGCCTGATGGGAAAATGAACTTCCGTATCCCTGATAATTTCGCCAGAAGAGCTAAAGATAGAATTAGTCTTGCCCAGCTAGCCTGGGGATATGAACCAATGCTCAAACCATGGGTGCGAAACTTGTCGAGGAGCGAACAAAAAGAAAGAATTAATAGAAATATAAGTACAATCATGAGTCATTTTTATAATAAGTTTGGCGCTAAAAAATTCGATATTACAGTAGCGGCAGAAGCCGTCAGCCCAACTCTTTATTCGCGATTATTTCAAGGCAATGATCCAAAAAAACCTGACTATACATATTTAGTAGAACAATACCAAGTAGCACAAGACGTAATAACCAAATATGGAAGAACAAGGGGGCTTGATGGTGATAGATTAGTTTATTCTGATTTTATTAGTGGCGTAAACGATCCTGGTAGCACCACAATAAACCGTGGTCATGAACACCACCTTGCGAACAAGCCTTTTTCCGTCTGAGAAGGCCTCCCCCTGTGTTTTGGCGGTCGCCACTCAGGCGGTGGTATCCGAAATAGAAATAGTT
>JADYYC010000417.1 GCA_020853835.1 Anaerolineales bacterium | reverse complement strand
CAGCGCCCCGACCACGCCGCCCAGGGCGGCCCCGCGCCCCAGCCCCCAATCGCCGGGCTCGTTGATCGAGACCGCGCCCTGCGCGTCCTTGCGCATCAGCGCAACCTCCTCGATCTGGCTGGCGCGCCCTTTTTCCTGCTTCAATTCACCCCAGAACGCCTCGGCCTTGTGTTCGCCTTCAAAAACCGCCACCAGAAACTGGATCGAATCATCGATACTCATACGCGCCTCCTCCGGGCATCAGAAATCGTCTTGTCAAGAAGTTGAGCCGTGAACAAACGGATTATAGTCTAAATCATCCGAACCGCCAGGAGCGCGGCGGCGGTTCTCTTAAAGCTGTAATCTAGTGTCCGACGAAAGAGGGGTTTCGGCGCGCGCCCTCACCCCGGCCCTCTCCCAGGGGGAGAGGGGGCCCGCGCCGTCATTTCGACGAGCACACCCTCCCTCCGTTATTTCGACGAGCGAAGCGAGGAGAAATCTAGGATAGCGAGAATCAGGATTTCTCACCGCCTGGCGGCGGCTCGAAATGACAAAAAAGGGCGGCGGTTCGAAAGAGGTGCCAGACTTCCGAAGTCTCAAAGACTTCGGAAGTCTAAAAAATCTCGATCTGTGTGAATTTGTGAAAATCCGTGTCAGAAAGAGGGGTTTCGGCGCGCGCCCTCACCCCGGCCCTCTCCCAGGGGGAGAGGGGGCCCGCGCCGTCATTTCGACGAGCGAAGCGAAGAGAAGTCTTGAATGACGCGCGCCAGGATTTCTCGCCGCCTGGCGGCGGCTCGAAATGACAGAAGAAGGCTAGCGCTCGCCGAATGACAGGAATAACGAGTGCTCCTGGACTGAATCCCCCCTCTCCCGCTTGCGGGAGAGGGCCGGGGTGAGGGCACGAGGGCCGGGGTGAGGGCACGAGGGCCGGGGTGAGGGCACGAGGGCCGGGGTGAGGGCACGATGGCCGGGGTGAGGGCGCGATGGCCGGGGTGAGGGCGCGATGGCCGGGGTGAGGGCGCGAGGGCCGGGGTGAGGGTGCGATGGCCGAGACAAGGGTGCGATATCCAGGGTGAGGGCGCAATGTTCGGACAAGAGCACGGCAGGTTCACTGTCAGACTTCCGAAGTCTGCCAGACTTCGGAAGTCTTAACCAAATCTCTATCCGTGATAATCCGTGGCTAAGAGAATGTTTAGCCCTCTCCCCCGGGGAGAGCGGGCTGCCGCGCTGATTTAACCACCGCTCAACCCGTGCGCAGGCGATCCAGGCCCGATTTCACGACCGTGCGGGCGACTTCGCCAGGGCCGAGCACGCCGCGCGCCCGCGCCAGGCGCAGGTACATCTCCAGGCTGCTCGCCGGCACGTGGGGCTGCTCGGAGGCGGGCTTTCGCTCCAGGCGCAGCGCGCCGCTCGGACAGGTCGAGACGCATAACCCGCAGCCGATACAGCGCTCCAGGTCGATCGCGGCGTAGCCGGCGTCGAGCGCGAGCGCGTCCATCTGACAGCGGGTCAGGCACTCGCCGCAGCCCGAACACAGTTCCGCCTCGCAGACGGCGTAGAAGGCGGACGAGATCAGCCGCCCCGGCTGGGGGTGGCGTTTGGCGTTGCGCAGGATGCCGCAGCAGTCGCCGCAGCAACAGCAAAAGTACTCGGCGTCCTTGGAGTTGCCCGGCTGGAGCACCAGGCCGTGGCGGTTGGCGAGCTGCAGGATCGCGAGCGCTTCGTCTTTGGAGATGTAGCGCCCGCGCCCCTGGCGCACCGCGCCGTCCGCGGCGCCGCCCATCGAGAGACAGGTTTCGAGCGGCTTGCCGCAGCCCTCGCCGGCGAGCTGGCGCTCCTGGCGGCAGATGCAGGGCGTGACGGCGAAGCGGGTGTGGGCGTGCAGCAGCTGCTCGGCGTTCTCGTAGAGCAGCACCTCGCCGGGCGCGGTCAGCGAAGCTCCGACCGGGATGGTGCGGAGCTGGGGCGCTTTCTTCCAGACCTGGGGGTCGAACAGGGTGCGCAGGTACTCGTCCACGTCCTGCACCAGCTCGGGCGTGAGGCGGTTGACCTGGAACTCCCAGATGCCGATCACAAACTGGAGGGCCATGAAGCGCGGCGGTCGTCCGGGCCGGCTGGTTTCGAGGATTAAGCCTTTGAGGGCCATATCGCTGAGCATCGCCAGCGCCGCGGCCTCGTCCATACCGGCGCGCCGGGCGATCAGCGCCGCCCGCTCGGGGATGAGCGTCAGGTGGAGCGCCAGCGCGGCCTGCTCGGGGGTGAACAAGCGGCGCAGGATGCGCAGCTCCACGCCGCTCGCGGTGGGGGGGAAGCCGCCCGGCAGCCGGTCCAGGTGTCTGGCGAGTTGTTTATAGAGATCGTCCATGATTAATTTCTTGGTAATCGGTACTTTATTACCAGGTTTGCTCCTGTTATCATACAAAACAACGACATCGTAACCATCCGGATCATTCAGCGTTATGATGAAGCCGCTACTACACGGACCAGCCCGCCCTGGAGAAAGCCAACGGGCGATAATCTACGAAAAATTTGGTTTTCGGCGCGGAGCAAAATGGGCGAAGTGTTTTCCTCCCAGATGGTCCGGAAAGGTGTATATGCCTGTGATCTGCAGGTAGCACCGGTCTGGAAATGCTTTCCAACTGCGCCCCAACCCGATCCGCAGGTACACGCTCCGCTCGCGCAATAATTTGCCCATCTTATGGGAGATGATGTTTGGCTCTAATATCTCATCTCTCAGGCTATGACAATAATAGTTCCATGTCAGGTCCACGATCTTGAGGTTGTATTCGGCGTCTTCGCCATCTGTAAAGACAAGCCGGTAGCCAAATGCGCCCTCTTCCGAGGGCTGATATTCCACGCCCTTGATCGCGCCCGGCTGGATCGTGCCCAGTGACCGTACACCCCGGCAAGCCTTGACATAATAGCCTGGACCGTGCAAGACGGGCTGTTCAAAAATCGCCGCCACCGACGGGAACAAAGACCAACACAAGACTGCTTCGCGCGAGTACACCGTCCCAACGTAGCGCACCGTTTTGGGGTCAAAGCGGCAGTCCTCTGTATGAGGCGGCTGCGGGGTAGTTTTCAAGAGATCAAGCTCAATTAAAGCAAACGGAAAGATCCTGGCGGTTTCACCTGAATACAAGAACGACTCGGAGATCCCCGGCGGCGGCAGCTCTGGACGGATGCATCGTCGGTTGCGGTCGTATCCTGCGATGCAGACCATGCCCTTGTACATGCGCGTGATGTCCGTCACAACGAGTTGGGTGTTCATCTCGCTCAGCGGTCAGAGGTGGATAATTTTCACTCCAGGCCAGTGTTGCTGGAACCTTTCGGCTACCAGGCGGCGGTGACATTGATCGGCGGTTGCTTCACTGCACAGCAAACAGCTCGCAAATTGCCGGAAATCATCCGCGTCGATCACGTTTGGGATATCCCGTTCATCCATGAGCGCTTCGAAACGGCGCACGTAGCGTTCCCAATCTTTATCCACGCGGTAATCCTTCAGGATTTCGGGCGTGGGAGCGAGCAGGGGCATGTGGACATACTCACAGCCGCCCGCAAGATTTTTCAGGAAATAAGCCAGGTCGTCCTGTTTTGCAAACCCCGCCAGTTGACCGAATGGATTCAGCCGCACATCGACCAGGCGCTGCACTCCGTGCTCGTTGAGCAGGTTGAAAAAGGTTTCTGCGGACTTTTTGGTAAAACCTATCGTATAGAGGTTCATTTTTCATGGATGAAGATCAGAAGAGCTTTGGCTCTTCGACATCGGGTTTATCGACAGATTTCATGACCGAGCGGGCGCCGTAGACCGTGCCATCCCCGCGGATGTGCCGGACGGCGATCTCAGGGTGGTTGTCCAGCAGGTATTTGGCGATCAAGTGGTGGCGGTGGCATTCCGCCGGGTCTTCCTCGCTGCACATGATCGCGGTCAGGTCCTGGTCGGCGATTTCGATCAACTGGTCAATCGCCTGGATGAACCAGCCCCGTTTCATGATCTCGCGGTAATCGACTTCATGCAAGAAGTCCGCCTCGTCCGTGGGGAGCGTGCGGCTTTTATAGCAGGATGGATCGGAAGGCCGCCCGCCCAGGTATTTTCCGGCGTAGACGTATTGGATGCCCTCGTTGGCGAGGGTTTGCTCCAGGCTCTCTTTGTCATATTGGGGGTGGAACCGGCTGTAGGGGGCCGTGCGGACGTCAACCAGGATCATCACGCCCTGGTCATTCAACAGATTGACGAACTTACTTATCGAGTGTGCGGAGTGACCGATGGTCAGGATTTTCATTGTTTTCAATTGTAATTGGATTTTTTTAATATGCAAGATGAGTAGAAAACAGTTCTGAAAGGAAAGATTCAATCCTTTAACACCACCAAAGCGCCGTCATCCCCCTGCTCGACGCGCAGGCGCGGCAGCGGCTCCACCGCGGGGCCCTTAGTCACGCGGCCCTGGGCGTCGAAGCGCGAGCCGTGACAGGGGCAGTCGAACGCCTCGGCTTTGTACTCGAGGGTGCAGCCCAGGTGGGTGCAGACCATGCTGATCGCCTCGAACCCGCTCTCCGAGCGCACCAGCAGCGCCGGCACTTCGGCCAGCACGGTGCGCGAGCCGGGCGGGTACTGCGCCGCGGCGCCGATCTCGTAGCGGCGCGGCGGCGGGGGCGGCGGCTGGTAGCTCAAGTAGCGCAGCAGCCCGCCCAACCCGAGCAGCCCGCTCAGCCAGAGCAGGGCTTTGGTGGTCAGGTCCAGAAAGTCGCGGCGGGTGATCATTGTTTTCGGGCTGTATTTTACTCTTGATCCGGCCTGGGCGCGCCGCCTACTCCAGCAATTCCAGCAGGGTGAGCGCCAGCCAGAGCAGGGCGAAGGCCCCGGCTATGAGCGCCGCCGGGCGCGCCCCCGGCGGGAACCAGCGCCCCTGCTGTTCCCGCGGCAGACGCGGAAAGATGAACGGCAGAGCCGCCAACAGACTCAGCAGCGCGAGCGGCAGGGCTACCCCCATCCAGAACGAATCGCCAAAGCGCAGCAGGTGCTGGATCCACAGGAAGAACCACGGGGCGCGGCTCTCCGAGAGCAGCGCGGTGGGCGAATCCGTGATGGAGGGGGCGATGGGCGCCGCAACCTGCACGGCAATAAACGCCAGCAGCGCCAGGGCGATCAGCAGCGCCAGCGCCTCGCGGCGCACCAGGTCTTCGCGGCTGAGGCGCGGGGCAGCCCGTTCCTGCTCCGGCGCGGCGATCCCGCCGTCGCGGCGCACGCGGAAGATGTGCCAGGCGGCGAGCGCCCCCATCGCCAGCGCCAGCCCGAAGATGTGCCAGGCGTAAAAACGGGAAAGCGTCGCCGCGCCCGGTGCGTCCCCTCCGATCACAAAACGGTACAACCCGGGCCCGACCCCGGGGATGGCGTGGATCAGATTGGTGCCCACCAGCAGCGCCCAGCGGATGCCCTCGTCCCAGCGCAGCACGTAGCCGGTGAAGTCGAGCAGCAGCACGAGCAGCAGCAGCCCTACCCCGATCAGGTAGTTGAAGCGCCGCGGCGGGACGAACGCGCCCGTGAACACCACCCGCAGCAGGTGCAGCACGACCACCGCCACCAGCGCCTGCCCGGCCCAGAAGTGCAGCCCGCGCACCAGCCCGCCGTGCGGCACGAGGAAGGTGATGGTCTGCACCGAGGCGGCGGCCTGCTCGGGGGTCGGGATGTAGAAGAACAGCTCCAGAATGCCGCTGATCAGCAGGACGGTCGACAGGAAGACCGCCAGCCCGCCCAGCCCGAAGGTGTGCGTCCAGCGCGCCTGGGGGGCGGGGATGGTTGGCGGGTGCAGGTGGGCGAAGAAGGAGGGGCGCGGGCGGCGCTCGCCCCGCGGAGCGGGCGCGGCCACATCCTGTGCCAGACTGCGCAGCGCGATCAGCCCCACCGCCCCCAGGGCGACCAGCCCGGCAAACACCATCCCCCAGCCGCGCTCGCCTTCCAGCGGGCGGATGGGCAGGTGCACCGGCGCCAGCCCCGCGTTTTGGGGCGTGATCGTCTCCCCCTCGGGGAGCGAGCCGTGGCGCAGCAGCATGAAAT
>JADYYC010000416.1 GCA_020853835.1 Anaerolineales bacterium | reverse complement strand
GCCTCCTGGAGAGAGAATCGGAGATCGAACACTCGATACCTGTCAGACATGCAAAGGCAAGCGCATGAGCCCTTTGCTCAGCGCTTCCCGTGAGGTTTCATAGACTTTATATTATACTGACTTGATAGTGGCATAGTCAATACCTTCTCTGAATGTTAAGAATTAATTTATATTCTAGCTACTTGACACTCTAACAAGAGAATAGTTGATCGGCGGGGCAGAACCGGGTAAAGTCATTCTTGCGAGAGAATCCTTTCAATGAATCCCGACTCTCGAAGAAAGCATTGGATCAATCTCTCAAACACGGATGGATACACTGTCATCAAAGTTTCAAGCAATTCTTCTTGCCAAGTCAGTGTCTTATCTGCATATGGGCGGGTGTGCACTCTGCCTGGGAGCAGGAAAAACCTGAAGCCAGAAAAATGCCTGAAAGCCGCGCAGAATTCCACTCATCAGGTGCACGCTTTGTTAGCCCGTGTATTTCGAAGGTCAACCTTTCCTGTCCTTTTCAAGACTTTTTCTATTTGGCAGAAAAACAATTGCAACCGCTACCCAGAACGCGATCGCCAATACGAGATACCAAATCAGGAGAGGCGTTCCTGATATTGATAAAGGCATGAATATAAACAGTATACTTCCAGTAAGGCTTGCGTGCATAAGCATCGCGATTAGTAAACTTTCAGTTTGGTCATATACCCACACCATGAGCATTCTGTATGGTGGCAGTACCGCTATATAGAATAGAAATTGAGGTAAGAAAAGAAGCAGAGAGAATTCTCCTGTTGGAGTTCCGCTTCCCCAGAATGCAGCTATGAAATGCCATGCTCCCCATAAAAGACCTACAATTAGCCCTGTGGCAAAAACGCTGTAGCGCATTCTCAACTTAGGAATAGCAAATCCTGTCCAACCTGGTTCTTCCAGCAAACCACCCGTTAATCCTGCCGCAAGAGCAGATACTAGAAGAGTCGCTCTGTCTTTGGAAGCAAATATGCCAGGAATATATATAGGGGAGAAAAAAGATAGTGCAAGGAGCGTTATTAATGCAAAAACTGGCGTAATCAGAAGCGCGATTATGTACCAGCGAACACTGACTTGCCACCGGAATAACCGTGATAGAAATGTGCGAAATCCACTTCTTCCATCAATGATGCCGATTAATACGAGACTTGTTAATATGGGTCCAATGGTAAGTGTCAGAACCACAAGAGGGAGTAGTTTTTTGACCTGTTCCGCGTTGGCTGGAATGCCACTAACCCCGCCAGTAACCAATAATACACCGCCCCATGAGATAAGGAAAGTAAGAACAAAATATGCCCATGCTGAGTGACTCTTGATAAAAGCCTTGATGTTTTTCATTTGATTTTCCTCATGATATGAGTTGAAAAATCAATACAACATTATCTATCTGCGGGTTGATGGTTTGAGTTTACGGCAGGCGCGGGTAGGCGAGGAAAAAGTCAGTGAGTAGAAAAAATTCTAGCGACCTGACACTTTGTCAAGAGGATAGTTGATCGGCGGGGTAAAACCAGGCAAAGTCATTGTCGCGTCATTCCCTGCGTTTGTCTCGTTTGACCCTGGCGGTGGCGGCCCTATATGACTGGTTGGTCTCTGTTGGCACTCGCACTATTCGCTCAGGCTTACACAGCCTGGTTGACCGAACTGATCGACGTGATTTGAGTATCTTCCAGATCGATTTGTGGTTCATCGAAAGGTGTTTGACTGATGCAATTCTGTTTCAGATTTCACCGTGTTCATTCTGCTAGAGGGAAACCGTCACGTGGCTAGTTCATATTTTGACTTCGTGTATCCCTTGGTGAATTGGGATGGCAAGGTAGAAGGTGCTGCCTTTGCCCAACTGGCTCTCGGCCCACGCCTTCCCGCCGTGGCGCTCGGCGATGGATTTCACGATTGCCAGGCCTAGGCCGGTGCCGCGTTGTTCTTTTGAGCCTTGCTGCACGCTGCGATAGAATTTCTCGAAGAGGCGTGGCTGGTCTACCGGCGAGATGCCATTCCCGTTGTCGATCACCTCGAATACCACCCCTAGCGGTTGAATGCGCACCCGCACATGAACCTTTCCCTCTGGGCGGGTGTATTTGATGGCGTTTTCGACCAGGTTGTGCAGCGCCTGTTGCAGGAGCGCCTGATCCGCCTCGATCAGCGGCTGCGATCCGCCTGGGAATTCGCTCGTGAGTTGGATGCGCTTTTGAGCCGCCTGGAGTTGGAGCGACCCGACCACTCGATCGACCACGTCCTGTATGTTGATGGTCTCGACTTGCAGACCCACGCCCGATTCGATCCGTCCCAGATCGAGCAGGTTGTTCACCAGGCGGGCCATGTTTTCCACCCCGGCGATGATCTTGCGCACGTAGTTTTCCTGCTGCTCGTTGAGCTGCCCGACCATTTCGAGCATGGTGGCATAGCCGCGCATCAGCGTGAGCGGCGAGCGCAGGTCGTGGCTGACTGTTGAGACGAACTCCGATTTAAGCGCGTCCAGCTCTTTGAAATGCGTCACATCGCGCAAGATGCACACCCTGCCAATGCGCTGCCCCTCGGCCAGGACGGGGGTCGCGGTCGCCAGGAAAACCCTCCCTCCGGGGAGCGAGACCTCGACGGATTGCTTCTCGGGGCTCGTGGTACGCAGGAGGTTGACGAGCTCTGGCTCGTCGATGACCTGGTTGATCGGTTTGCCGGTGTTGGTTTCGTCCAGATTGAGCCCCAGCACCTGCCACGCGGCCGGATTGGCCAGCAGGAGCTGGTCGCGCTGATCGGTCACCAGCACCGGGTCGGGGCTGGAGGCCAGGATCGATTCCAGCCGCTGGCGACCGATCTCAGCGGAAAGGAACAGGCGGGAGTTTGCGGCAGCCAGAGCCGCCTGGCCGCCCAACGTGACCATGAAGCGGACTTCTTCTTCCGAAAAGGTGTGCGGCTGGTCGTAGGCGATCCACAACGTGCCGTAATAAAGGCTTTCGTGGCGCAGGGCAATCGCCATCAACGACTCGGGATGGGGCGCGCCCGGCGCAACGTTGAGCAGGCGCGGGCGTTGGAGGTTGGGGAGCACCAGCCGGTCTTGCTGGCGGGTAAGCGCCAGGATTTGCTCGTCGAGGTCGCGGTACAAATTTTGCGAAGGACCCAGGCCGTACATCATCGGCATCGAAGGCGTGCCGTCTTGTGCGTGGACGATATTGGGCGCCAGCACCACCCGGGCTGCGCTTGCCCCCGTGGCGAGCGCCGCTTCCAGAATGGGCTGGACCGCTTCGGAAAATTCGAGGCTGGAGGCGACGCCCTGGCTGACGATCAGCAGGCGGTTCAGCTCGTCCAGCCGCCCCTTCAAGCTCACGCGCATCGACTCGAACGATCTGCGTAATTGCCCCACTTCATCGACGCTGTTGGCCGGCAGGGGTTGGTCCAGTTTCCCCTGTGCGATCCGTCCCGCCTCTAAGGAAAGCGTCTTCAGCGAGGCGGTCACCATTCCCAGGCCAAAACGCAGGATTATCAGCGCGACTATCGACAGGACCACGATCATAGCCAGCAAGGGCGTGGCGATCTGGAGCGCCAACTCCTGCGCCCGGTAAACCGGCGCCATGAGCACGATGGACCAATCACGGCCCTGCGCCGGCTGGGAATACACCAGCATGCGGTTGCCGCCTGGATCGGTGTCGATGTAAAACAGGGGCGTGTCCGCGGTCCTGCCGGTGTAGGTGGTCATGACCATGAGCGGATCGGGGTGAGCGAGGATGCGCTTGTTCCCGTCGATCAACATGCCGATATCGTCCTCGCCGGTCAGTTTGTGCAGGCTGGAGAGGATGGGCTGTGAAAAGGGGTTGTTTTCAAGGTCGGCTCGCCCGATCAAAACGCGCTGTGGGTCGCCGGCCTGGTCAAAGATCGCCGCCAGAAAAGAGATCTGGGCGGTCTTCTGACCTTCTACGGGCGGGATCGAATAATACTGAAACGGCATGCCGTCCAGCGCAAATTGGATGCCCATTTGTTCGTCCACCGGGGACTGCGGGCCGACGTTATAGGCGGTGGGGTAGCTGGAGATGAGCTGGCCTTCTTTACCGATGATCGAGAGCTGATTGAAGTAGGGGACGGTCCGGATGGACTCGGCGAGCAGTTCGGACAACTGGATCGAGTTATCGCTCATGAGTTCCGGGTCTCGCGCCAGCTTTGTGATCAGATTCTGACCAGTTTCAAGGAAATATGGGACGCTCTGGGCGGACATCTCGGCGGCGTTGCTCATCTGGCTGCGGATCATCTCGCGGGCCGCCTCGCCAGCCACGATCCAATCTCCGATCATGAGCGTCAGCAGCAGGATGAGCGCCAGCGGCGCCATGTTCACGGTGAAGCGGGTTTGCAGGCTTTTTTCGGCGGGCGAGGGCTCCAGCGGACCCGCTTCGAACCAGCGTTCGGGCGAGGTGAACAGGATTGCCTCGGCCAGGGCGCTGGCGATGAAGATTTGCAGCCCAACCGCCAGGACGTTGCTCGCCAGGCTCTGCAATCCGTAATCGAGCCGGGTGACAAAAACCCCCTGGGAGGTGAACAACACGACCACCAGGTGGATGACGAGGAAAAGGGCGCTGACCAGCAGACCGGCAAGGATCGGGCGGCGTACCAGCTTGAAGAAAGATG
>JADYYC010000415.1 GCA_020853835.1 Anaerolineales bacterium | reverse complement strand
TTTACATCCACGTCACCTGGCTTCCGTACATCGGCGCCACGGCTGAACTCAAAACCAAGCCCACGCAGCACTCCGTGCGAGAGCTGCGCTCGATCGGTATCTCCCCCGATGTGATCGTGGCGCGTTCAGATCACCCGGTGGAGGAGGAACTGTGTGAAAAGATCGCCCTTTTCTGCGATGTCGAGCGCCAGGCTGTGATCCCGCTGGTGACGGCGGACGTCCTGTACGAGGTGCCCATCATTCTTGAGAAACTTGGCATTGGAAACTACCTGCTGGAACGCTTCGGGCTGGAGCCGCGCCGCGAGCCCGACTTTCGAGAATGGGAACACTTGATCAAAGAGGTGCGCCGGACCAAGCCTTCTGTGCGCGTGGCGCTGGTTGGCAAGTATGTGGAGCTGCACGACGCCTATTTCAGCGTGCGTGAGGCGCTGAAGCACGCGGCGTTGTCGCTAGGAGTTGAGATCGAAATCGATTGGGTGCATTCATCGGATCTGGAAAGAGAGCGCGGCTGGTCTATCGTACAAAATGCGGATGGAATTTTGATCCCCGGCGGGTTTGGGAGCCGGGGGATCGAGGGAAAGATCAGCGCCATCCGCTATGCGCGCGAGAACAAAGTCCCTTGTCTGGGCCTGTGCCTGGGCATGCAGCTCATGGTGGTCGAGTTTGCGCGCCATATCTTGCAGTCGGATGATCCCAATTCGACCGAGTTCGACCGGGCGACCGAATATCCGGTGATCGACTTAATGCCGGGACAACGCTCGATCGTGGACATGGGCGGCACGATGCGGCTTGGTTTGTACCCCTGCCAGTTAGTTGAGGGCACGCGCGCCGCAAAAGCCTACCAGAAAACGCTGGTGGAAGAGCGCCACCGTCACCGGTTCGAACTGAACAACGCCTACCGGGACATTCTACAAAAGGGAGGGATGGTGTTTTCGGGTATCTCGCCCGACGGCAAGCTGGTTGAGATCGCCGAGTTGGCAGATCATCCCTTTATGATCGGGACGCAGTTCCACCCCGAATTTCTGTCACGCCCCAACCGCCCGCACCCGCTTTTCGTCGCCTTTCTGGAGGCAGTCTGCCAGCGGCACGAGACCTCCGCCAGGACGCAAACCACGGCTCAAGAAACTCCTTCGACAGAAGAAAGCATGGTGTCGATTTCCTGACCGGCGCCCCCGGCCAGTTCCTGTAATTAAATAAAGCGACCGGGCGACATCACCATCGCCCGGTCGTTGATTATGGGGTCTTTTCGGGGGGCGATTCCGGCTGCTCTTCGGAGGGTTCGCTCGAGATCTGGCGCAGCGCTTCGTCCAGGGTCAGGTTCTCGCGCCGCATGCCCGGCGCGGGGGTGCCGCAGTACGGGCACAGGTTCCAGGGCAGCTCCATTAATTTCCCGCATTTGTGGCAGTTTTTCCTGAGCTTGGTGTGGCAGTTGGGGCACACTATCCAGTTGTCGCGAATGCGCCGGGCGCAGCCAGGGCAAAGCGTGCTCTCTTCGATCGATTGGAGCAGGGCTTCTTCCTCGAGCGTGTGCTGATATTCTTCTTCGAGCGTGCGCGGCGGGCGCAGGATCAGGTAGATCAGGATGCCCGGCAGGAATAGCACCGCCACGACCAGCACTGCCAGGATGCGCGCCAGAGGGTCTCGGGCGCGCTGGCGGATGTCGCGGTAAGTCCACAGGATCAGGCTCAACCACAAGGCGGCGAGAAACGCCCCGCCCCAGGCGGCGAGAAACAGCATGAAATTGCTCAGAGCGGTTGGATCAAAGCGCATGGGTTTCTCCGTTGGGGCGATTATAGCATGATTATCAGAGCGCCCGCTTCAGAGGGTGTGCAAAGTGCATGCCAGGGCGCTCGCGCTTTGCCCGTCTTGGAATCTGCCGCAAGCGATGGCTTGTCCGCCGGCGCTTCCTGAAGTATATTTGGCTTAAAAGCGGGTTATCTGTCGCAGGCCGGAGGCGCACATGAGAGAGCAAAACGCAGCCTATCGCATCAAGGATTTAGAGGCAACCGAGCGGCCGCGCGAGCGGCTGGCAAAGAACGGTCCCCAGGCGTTGAGCAATGCCGAATTGATCGCCATTTTGCTGCGCGTCGGCATAATCGGGGAGAGCGCGGTTCAAGTAGGCCAACGCCTGTTATTCGACCTGGGCGGCTTGCAAGGCATTCACCGGGCAAGTTACGACGAGGTTTGTTCTCAGCACGGGATCGGCCCCGCAAAGGCAGCCCAGCTCAAAGCCGCGATCGAGCTGGGCAGGCGGCTGGCGATCGAATCCCCCGAAGAGCGTCCCGCAATCCACAGCCCCGGCGACGCAGCCCAACTGGTTCAATACGAGATGAGCGCTTTGGAGCAGGAGGAGTTGCGCGTCATTCTGTTGGATGTGCGCAACCGGGTGGACCGGATTCTGACGATTTACAAAGGCTCGCTGAACTCTTCCCAGGTGCGCGTGGGGGAACTTTTTAAGGATGCTATCCGATCCAATGCCGCCGCGATCATCATCATCCACAATCACCCCAGCGGAGATCCGACCCCCAGCCCGGATGACGTGGCGCTGACGCGCGCGGTCGTCCAGGCTGGCAAGCTGCTGGACGTGGAAGTACTCGACCATCTGGTGATCGGAAAAGGACGGTTTGTCTCGTTAAAAGAACGCGGGTTGGGTTTCGCTTAATCCGTGCGGCGGACCGTGAAATCTAAAAACTCGCCGCTCGGTGCGAGCCATTCTGTTTCAACGTGCTGTACGTAGGACGAGCGCGGGCCGCGTCGCAGGACCTCAAGCAGCTTGTCGAGATCCTCTTGCCTGCCTTCGGCAGTTAATTCGACCGTGCCCTCCCAGCGGTTGCGCACCCATCCGGTGAGATCGAGCTGGAGCGCCCAGTGTTGTACGAAGGCCCGAAAACCGACGCCCTGTACCTGACCCCTGACGGTTGCGTGCAGACGCTTTGCTGTCGTTTGATCGTCCATGAGCTCCTCGGATCAAAAAAGCCTCAAAGGTTGCGAGTTACTGCGATGTGCCGCGCAGGTTGAGCAGCGCCAGAATCAGCGGGACTGCAAGCACTGCAAGCAGCAGCACCCCCCACGGCAGCAGGTTTTGAAAGGCTTTCAAAGCCACGTTCTGCGACAGCGCCTCACGCTGCCAGTCTCGCTCGAGCTGGCTCAGGTTCTTTCCCAGGGCGCGTTCGGCGCCGCTTTCACAATCCATCCCATTTGCGTAAGCGGTGATCAGCGCCTCCAGACCTGAAGCCCCAAAGCGATCGTGCAGATAATTCGTGAACGACTGCGCTTCAGCGTAAGAGAGCAGGGCGCTGGAGGCCTCGCGCGGGAACGCTTCGCACAGCGAGCGCATTGGCAGCAGCCGGCCCTGAGCGACCGATTCGTCTAATAAAATCTGATAATCGGGGTTTGGGTAAAGCTCTGCCCCAGATGACAGGCCCTCTCGCAGCCAGACCGGGAGGTTAAAATAGCCCGATCCCACGTCGCGGTACAAAAGCACGTGCATCAATTCGTGCGGAATGCGCTGGCGGGCTAGCAGCAGTTGTTCGGGGCTCTTCGGAAGCGCGATCAGGATGACCCCGAGGTCGGGATCGGCATGCCCCGCCACCCAGCTTTCGCCGCCGGTGTTGAGGGCAGATTGCAGCGAGGCTGAATCGGCATAGGTGTAAATCTGGATCGCGCCGGCCTCGGGCATCGGCAGCAGGTTCTGGATCTTCTGCAGGCCGTCCTGAGCGATATCCAGAATCTCCTGCGCAAATTGTAGATCGCCATCGTACCAGTGGGCGCTGAGGTTTTTTTCTTTCAGCACCTGCCAGTCGAACCGGTTATCTGTGTAAACAAAGAACTCTACAGGGCTGGTGTAAGTTTCGCCCGTTTGAAATGTCAACTCCCAATGGAATCGCACGACCGAAAAGGGTCGAAACGAATAGTCCTTGATCGAATGGATATAGGTCAGGTCAAAACGGCGAAAACCGCGCGTCTCTACTTCGGCCAGCCCGAGGTTGGTGCGGGTGTCCCCGTCAGCCTGGAAGAAAATGATGGCGGCTTTGATCGGGCTTGTGGAGACGACGCCCGCGCGAAATTGGATCGTATCCCCAAATGTGTGTGTGACATCCGTCTGTAAGGATTCGACCTGAGCATAGGCCTGGCCTGAGTTTAGTAGCACACTTATTATCGTGAACAGCAGGATAAAGAAGGACTTATGACGCATCTCGTGCCTCTACCACGGCCGTCAGGAGGTTGCTTCCGGCTGGATGAGTTCGTTGATGCAATCACTGTGCCCGCCACATAAGCAAGGCTCAGGTTCACAATGGAGAACAGACTGGGGGCCGGCTGTGGAGAAATAACGCGGACAGTTCATTCAATCGGAGCGATCCTCTTCGTTATCCAAAAGATCGTCCAGCTCTTCAAGGTCTGAATACCATTGGTCTTCCTCGGTTTCGCTCTGCAGCTCATCGGGGAAGTCGAAGAACGGCATAAACTTGACGCCTTCGGTGAAGGTCAGGTTTTCGAGCGCTGACTCGATGAAGTCCAGCTCGCTCTCATCCTCGTTATCCACGTACAGCCCTTCCAGGGCTTCGCGCACGTCTTCCCCCCCGATCTGCGACAGCGACCAGATGCTCGCAAGCCGGGCGTCTTCGTCTGGATCGTCCAGCAGTTCGAGCAGGAACGGAACGGCTTCCGTTATTTCCAACTCGCCTGCAGCTCGGGCGGCTTCGGCGCGCAGGATCGGGATCGGGCTTTCCAACATCGACATCACGGAGGGTTTCCAGGCCTGGTTGGCAGAGCGTCCCATCGCAAGCAAAGCGCTGGCTTTCCAGTTTTTATCGTTGGACGAAAAGGCTTTTTCGATCAGTGGCACGACCTCTTCCCGGCTGGAGAACCCCAGGGATTCGAGAGCAGCCTGGCGAACCTGGTCGGTTTCCCCCTCCCCAACCAGCTTTAAGAGCGTTTCTTCAATGGTCTTTAGCCTGGCGGGCGGGATTTCATCGATTTCTCCCGCATAGACAAACCGGCTGAGGGCTGTCGCCGCGGCGGCGCGCACGCCCCGGTCTTGCTCCTTTTGAATCAGTTCCAGAAAGACCTGAATGAGCCTGGTTTCTTCGTATTCCCAGAGCGTACGGACGGCCAGCAAGCGCACAGCGGGGTCGCTGTCTTCGAGCGCCATCTGACC
>JADYYC010000414.1 GCA_020853835.1 Anaerolineales bacterium | reverse complement strand
CGGACTGGGAGGGCAATTCGACCACCGGCGCGCCGGGCGTGGCGGTGGGCACGGTTTGGAGCGGCTTTACTTCCGCCTGTTCCTGCGCCGAGGCGTCGACGGCGAGCAGGTTGCTGGCTTCTCGGAGAGCCTGGGCGGCCTGGTTCTGTACCTGGGCGACCGGCGCGCCGCAGGCGGAGAGCAGGATCGCCGCGAGTAAAGTGATACTGATAATGGATATGCGTTTCATGGACTGTTCCTCTCACTGCGTATGATTTATGCTTGATCAGGTTGCGCACTTCCGCCTCTGGCGGTCGTGCGGATTTATTCAGGGGCAAGCATAAATCAAAACCGGTGGGTCGTCTTTATGGCCTGTTTGTCCCAACCTAAAGATAACCTTAAGGTCAGTTTGAGAGGGGAGAGATCGTCATTGTGAAGCGCGTCTTTGGGCTGAAGCTGTCTGTAGACTTCCGAAGTCTCGCAGACTTCGGAAGTCTTGACCCACGCCCTCTCTTCCGTCATTTCGACGAGCGTGGCTCTTACGCCCTCACCCCAGCCCTTACGCCCTCACCCCAGCCCTCTCCCAGGGGGAGAGGGGGCGCAGCCCCTCCCGTCATTTCGACGAGCGCAGCCCCTCCCGTCATTTCGACGAGCGAAGCCCTTACGCCCTCACCCCAGCCCTTACGCCCTCACCCCAGCCCTCTCCCAGGGGGAGAGGGAGCGCAGCCCCTCCCGTCATTTCGACGAGCGCAGCCCCTCCCGTCATTTCGACGAGCGAAGCGAGGAGAAATCTTGCATCCCGGACACCAAGATTTCTCGCTCCGGGGTGAGGGCCACCCCGGACACCAGGATTTCTCGCTGCGCCCGAAATGACACCGGGGGACTGCCGCGCTGCCAAACCGAAATGGGCCAATAAATCGAGAGATGCCCTCGCGCCTTCCCCCTCTCCCCTTGGGAGAGGGCCGGGGTGAGGGCCACCCCGAAACCAGGATTTCTCGCTGCGCTCGAAATGACATTGGGGGACTGCCACGCTGCCAAAGAACGGCGGCTCGCAGCGACAGGAGGGCCTTGCCTTAGCGCTCAGACTTGCCCGCGTTTGGCCTAGCTGAGACCGTCATTACGAGGCCCACACTTTGGGCTGAAGCAATCTCCGCGCTGGTTCGTCTTAGGGATGGTCGATGGGGAGCCAGACGGTGAACTTACTCCCCAGGCCGGGCTGGCTTTCGAGGGTGATGCGCCCGTTGTGCGCCGCGGCCAGGTCCTGGGCGATGCTCAAGCCCAGCCCCATCCCCTGCTTGATGCGCTGGGCGTAGTTCCCCTGGAAGAAGGGCTGGAAGATCAGCTTTTGCTCTTCCAGCGGGATGCCTGGGCCGCTGTCCTGAAAGCTGACCCACACCTGGTCGCCTTCCCGGCCGGCGCGGATCTGCACCGAGCCCCCGGCTGGCGTGTATTTGACCGCGTTGCTGGCCAGGTTGCCGATCACCTGGGCGAAGCGCGCCTGGTCGATCTCGACCTGCGGCAGGTCGTCAGGGATCTCGACCCGCCAGGCGAGGTGTTTTTCCGCCGCCGCCTCGCCCCAGGGGAGCAGCGTGCGCGGCAGCCAGTCGTTCAGGGCGACCGGCTCGCGCTGCAATTCCAGCGGCCCCAGCACCTGGTCGTGGAGGTGCGCCAGGTCGTTCAAGATGCCCTGAAGGCGGGCCGCTTCTTCGTCCATCCCGGTTGTGAGCTCCTGAAAAAGCTGCGGGTCCTGGGTGGCGCCGCGGCTCAGCGCCTGGATGGCGGAGCGCAGCGCCCCGAGCGGACGCCCCAGCTCGTGCACGAGGTTCGCCAGCAACTGGCGCCGGGCTTGCTCCAGGCTGTGCAGCCGCGTCACCAGCACGTTGACCGCCCGCACCAGGTCGCGCGTTTCCTGCGGCCCCTGCTCGACCAGCACCTGGCTGCGCTCGCCGCCCGCCAGGCCCAGGATGGCCGCCGTCACCTGGCGGATCGGGCGGGTGGTGCTGAACGCCAGCACCGAGCCCAGCGCCGCCCCCACGAGCAGGCTGCCGAGCGTGATGAGGGTGCTCAAAAGGCGCATCTCGCGGAAGAGGCGCGTCAGCGAGGCCTCGAAATAGGTCATCCACAGGATGCCGATCGTCTGACCGCTTTGAGCCTGGACGGGCATCAAGACGCTGATCGAGTAATCCCGGCCGGGCAGGAAGGAGTAGCTGGTCAGCAGCACCTCTTCGCCGGCCTGAGCGCGCGCCAGCCCCGGCACGTTGACGGCCTTCCCGCTCTGCGCCAGGTAATCGGGGTCGTTCGAGTACTGCACCGTGCCGTCGGGGCGCAGGTAGACCAGCCGCACCTGCGGGTTGGGCTCCAGGTTGAACAGGTAATACTGGAGGCTGCGCTGCTCGCCGGAGGTCAGATAGTCCCAGCGGGCGATCTCGGTCAGCAGCCGCGCATCCCCCACCAGGTTCTGCGCCAGGCGTGGCAGCAGCAGGCGCGTTTCGAACAGGTAGGACAGCGAGACATACATGAGGGGGATGACGATGACCAGCGGGAGGATGTGGCTGAGGACCAGGCGGGATTGCAGCGTTCGAAACATCGAATCTCACTCGGGAGAGGGGACGAATTTGTAGCCGACGCCCCGCACGGTCAGGATGCGCCGGGGTTGGTTGGGGTTTTCTTCGATCTTCTCGCGCAGCCAGCGGATGTGAACGTACACGGCCTGGGGTTGCCCGACAAACTCGGCCCCCCAGACGCGGCTCAGCAGGTCGTCTGTCGAAAGCACCACGCCCGGCTGCAGGGCGAGCGCATAGAGCAGGTCGAACTCCTTCGGGCTCAGCTCGACGGGGCGCCCGGCGAGGCTCACGGCGTGGGCGGCCGGGTCGATGAGCACGTCGCCCGCCCGGAGCGCTTCGGGCGGCGAGGCGGGCTCGGAGGGGCGCTCCTGGCGGCGCAGCACGGCTTTGATGCGCGCCAGCAGCACGTCCAGGTCGAAGGGCTTGGTGACGTAGTCATCCGCGCCGAGCTCCAGCCCCAGCACTTCGTCCAGCTCGCGCCGGCGTGAGGTGAGGAAGATCACCGGCACGCCCAGGCTTCCCTTGAGCCGCTGGAGCGCCTCGAGCCCGTCCATGCCCGGCAGTCCGATGTCGAGCAGCACCAGGTCGGGCGGATCGATCCGGGCGAGCTGCAGCGCGTCCTCGCCGCTGGCGGCCGCCGAGGTGGTGTAGCCGCTCTGCTGCAGGTTGAAGGCCAGGCTGCGGCGCATCAGGGCGTCGTCGTCGACCAGCAGGATGTGTTTTGGCATCGCGGCTCATTATAACGTCAGTTGGGGGTCGCTGAAATAGTCATTGCGAAGCTCGCGCATTGG
>JADYYC010000413.1 GCA_020853835.1 Anaerolineales bacterium | reverse complement strand
TAGCAAGCCCGGTTCAGGTCCCGCTGCGTTCCCACTCTTTCACATCCGCGGTTTTCAACCTGCCGACGCCGGCGCGCTTGAGCTGCCGGCCCTTTGCTTCGATCTCCTGCCAGGCTTGTTCGATCTGCTCAATCTCTTCTTCAGTCTCGGGCAGCTCGCCATAGCGCACCCGCACATAGGCGGTCGTGATGGTGTTCAACGCCTCGACCTGATCGGTGAAAATCTCTCCCATCTCCGGCAAGAATTCAAGCGGCGTCTGCTGCGGCAAGCGCGGGCGCCCCAGCGCGGCGCACAGTTCGAGCATCTGGGCATAGATTCTGCGGATACGGGCGGCTACGATCGCCTTTCTGACGGGGCGCAGCCTTCCAGCCAGCCCTTCGAGTGCATCTTGAAGCGCCTTCTGGAGCAGCTTTCGGGCTTCGCCCTCGTGTAACAACGACTCGGGCTCTTGAGCTTCATCCCTGCGCTTGCCAGCCATCGATTTCCGCACCCGCATGATCAAGACAACGACCAACAGCAAGATGATCCCCCAAAACAGGATGGTCTGGAGGACAAGCGGCAGGTTCACCACCTGGCGCTGTGGATCGAATGCCTGTGCCAGGTTTTCGATCGGGTACTCCGGAAGGACCGCCTCGCCGGGCCGGGAGACGAGCGATTTGAGCCAGGGGATGATTGGCACAAAAAAGTAAGAGACCAACAGGCCGGGGATGCTCAAGACGAAAATCGCCACCGCGATCATGAATTTGAGCGCTTCTCCCAACGCGTTAAAAAGCAGGCCTTGCTGACCGCTGAGCAGCCCCCCGGCGATCGTGGCAAGCAAAACCGTGGCGCCTAGAACGCCCACCACGCTCAAAGACCAGCGCAAGTCGAACGGGTTCTTGTGCATCCCCTTCGCCAACCCTACATAAGAGACGCGTGCAAAGATCACCGCCAACAGCCCCGAAAACAGGAACAAGAAGAAAACGAAAAGACCAGGCACGCCAAAACCGGCCCGCGAGGCGATGAAAACAAACGCAATGAAGAACAACAGACCCAGTTCAAACCTGCGCCAGGCGATGATCGGGTGGATGGCGCCGCGTGAAAGCGAGATCCCCCGCCACCACATCCAGATGACAAAGAAGAGGATCAGGACGGCTCCGGGGTCGAGCAGCGCCAACCCGCTCATCACACCGCTAAACGGCCGGTCGAGCAGGACATTTTCTGCCAAAACCAGGCTCCCAACCAGGAACAAACCCATGCCCGCCAGTTGCACATTCTTAAGCAGACGCATCTCCTCCATCGCAACGCCCAAACCGTAGGCAGCCAGCATGATGCCGCCCAAGACGACCCCCGTGACCGCAAGCGAGGCGGTCGTAGTGATCTGGGTCACCATCTTAAACCAGGGCAGTATCCAGCACAGCTCGACCACAACCAGCAGCGCTGCGGACACCTGCGACCACCAGCGCAGATAGACCTGGGCGGGAACCACGAGCGGGGGCGAAGAGATCGAGGCGTTCCGCATTTGTTTCATCCTTCGAAAGGCGCGTGATAGACCGTGATCCCGGGCAGATGCGGCGGAGGCTGGCGGGCAAAGCTGAGCAGGATGATGCTCCGGCCCCGGCGGTTCATCTGCAGAAGGGCTTCGATGAGCTCCTGGTTCAGGATCGCGGTCAGGACCAGGAGCGTCGCGCCGTATGGAAGGCGCGGGGCCTCAGCCAGTAAGAAGCGGTCAAAGGTGCCGGTGACAAAGGGAGTCACGCTGGCAAGCGCGGTGAGCAGATTGACGCGCTGGTTGGGCGAACGGCCCGGGGGCACGCGAAACGGCTGGTCGGCATGGGCCAATGAGCTGTTCGAAACCATCCCCACCCGGTATCCCTCCTGAAGGCCGCGCTCGACGATCGAGGCCGCCGCTTTGACCAGGTGCTCCAACAGCGCCGGGTCGGTGCCTTCCCAATAGTGCGGCAACGTCATCACATTCAAACAAACGATGAGCACCCTCGCCGAGACCGGCTGGTAAACCTTGACTTGCAGCGACCCGGTGTGCGCCGTGGCAGGCCAGTGGATGCGCCGGAAGTCGTCTTCGGGATGGTAGTCGCGCACGCCCATGGGCTGGTTTGGGTCTTCGTACAACCGCCTCCGGGCGGGGCGTGGCCCAAAGGGGTTTTCGGATGGAAATGGCAGGGATTTGAAGGGGATCGCCTCGGGAAAGACCGTCAGATAATTCAAGACCTCCCACTCGCGCGACTGCTCAAAGAGGCCAAAAAGGTCCCCCGACTCGAGCGTCGCTGGCCCAACCCGATATACGCCGCGCTTGCGCAGCAACAGGCGGTAGGTTCTGCGATCCCGCTCGAACCAGCGCAAACTGAACAGGTTGATGAGCATCCCCATATCCTGGATGTGGGTAAGCCGCAAAAGGTTCTCGTCCTCGGGGCCGACGGCATACGGCAGCGAATCCTGAATGCGCAGCCAGGTCAGCGGCAGGAATTTGCGGTTCTCGACTTCAACGCGCATATCGATCGTTTCGCCAGGGTAGCCGCGCAAATAGTGGAATTTGCGCCGGTAGCTGACATCTTCAAGCGCCCGCCTTTTCCACCACAGGGCAATCCCGCTGATGATCAAGAGCATCATCGCAAAGGCGGCCAGGGGATTCACGCGGGTGAATATCCCCAACAGAAAGACGAGCAGGAGGAAAGGCCACCAACTCAACGGCGCCAAGTCAGTCCTCCACCGGCACCGGCACGCTGTCCACGATGTCCGAAACCAGATCCTGGGGTTGGCGGCCGCGCAGTTGAGCCTGGGATGAGAGCATCATCCGATGCGTCAAGACGTGCGGGGCAACCAGTTTCACGTCGTCGGGGAGCACGTAATCACGCCCCTGGATAGCGGCCCACGCCTGCGAGGCCTGGAAAAGCGCCAGCGTAGCGCGCGGACTGGCCCCCAGCGCGACCTCCTGGTTCTTGCGCGTGGCGCGCGCCACCTTCACAATATAATCGCGCAGCGAAGTTTCCACCCGCACCTGGCGCCTCTGCTCCTGAAGATCGATGATCTGTTCGGCGGACGTGACAGCCTGGAGCGCTGCGAGCGGGTCGGCCAGACGAAACCGGTCCAGGATGGTCGCTTCTTCAAGCTCCGATGGGTAGCCGATCGCGATCCGCAGGATAAAGCGGTCGATTTGCGCCTCTGGAAGCGGGAAGGTGCCTTCCAACTCGATCGGGTTCTGGGTCGCCAGCACCAGGAAGGGGCGCGGCAGGGGGCGCGTGACGCCATCCACGGTTACCTGCCGCTCCTGCATAGCTTCAAGCAGCGCCGACTGGGTGCGCGGGGTGGCCCGGTTGATCTCGTCCGCCAGCACAACCTGGCTCATGATCGGACCGGGACGGTATTCAAATTCCTGGGTCTTCTGGTTGAACCAGCTCAAGCCGGTGACATCCGATGGCAGCAGGTCGGGGGTAAACTGGATGCGCCGGAACGTGAAACCCAGCGAGACCGCCAGCGCGCGGGCCAGGGTGGTTTTTCCAATCCCTGGCACGTCTTCCAGCAGCACGTGCCCCTCGCATAACACGGCGACGAGCGCCAGGTTGATCACATCGTCCTTGCCGACGATGACCCTCTGGATATTTTCTCGCAGTTGTCGAGCAACATCGGCGATCATGTTCACCTCGGTCTTCAGAGCTAACCCGGTTTTAGAAGCACATCCATCCGGGAATTGTAACCGAATCAATAAGCCGAATCATATACTCCTGAGCGCGTTCTTTGGTTCTCCAAAGGTTAATAAATGCTCATGGTAAAGCTACCGCAAATGTTTGACAAAAACAGAAAGCTGAATATAATGAGTGAGCGCTCACCACAAAGATGAGCAAACACTCATCTTTGTGGTCGTAGAACTTCTTGAGGAGCTGACCGGTATGAGCGAAGCAAAACCAGAACTGCCGCGCAGGGAACGCCAATCGGCCGCGCGGGCCAATCAAATCCTGGATGCGGCCGCCGCGCTGTTTGCCGAGCGAGGGTTTCATCGCACCACCACCCGCGACATCGCCGAAGCCGCAGACGTCGCCGAAGGAACTTTGTACAATTATTTTGCAAATAAAGACGACCTGCTGATTGGGGTATTGCAACGCCTGAGCGAATCAATCGAGACGATCTCGGCCCCGATGTACCAGATCTCGACGGACGCGCGCGCGTATTTCACTGCGCTCTTGGAGGTCATTCAGTCCGTTCAGGAGCAGAACCTGGTCAGGATACTGGCTATCCTGTCTGAAATCATGGCAAATGCAGAGCTGCGGGCACGGTTTTATAGCCAACTGGTCGATCCAGGCATCCAGGCGCTCGAAAGGAACCTGAAACCGTTAACCGCAAACGGTCAAATACGTCAGGCGGACACCGCAGGGCTGGCGCGCCTCCTGGCAAGTTTCTTTATCGGCCTGTTCTTCCTGGAACTGCTGGGCGATCCCGTGGTCAGCAACGATCGAAATCGCATAGACGAGGTCAGCCTATCCGTCATATTCGATGGGATCATTGCTAAAAATCAAGAAGATCAATCGAGGTGAGCTCTGCCAGCGGACCGATTTACGAATAAAGCCAAACAAATTTGGTTATGCATCACGGAGAGTCTGATAATGAAAAGATTTGAAGTAAACCATCTGATCTGGTTGGGAATGGTCTTGAGCATGTTCCTTCTCGCGGGATGTTCAACGTTGAGCCCGCAAGCGACCCCCACCTCCGAACCCGCTCCATTAGAAACGCACTCGCCCACGATCAGCGCAACCGGGAAGATCGTGCCGGCCGAGTGGTCGAATCTGAGCTTTACCACACCGGGCGTCGTTCAGGAAGTGCTGGTAAAAAAAGGCGACGTAGTGAGGAAAAATGACGTGCTGGTCAGGCTGAAAGGCAGGGAAGAGCTGCAGGCTGCGATCACCGCGGCCGAGTTGGAGCTGACCTCCGCACAAAGGGACTACGAAGACCTGCTGAAAAACACCGACAGCGCCCGGATCGCCAACCTGGATCGCATCTCCGCCGCCACAAAAGCCGTGCGCGACGCCATGTACCAACTGGACAACTTCACCGTGCCGTCCAACCAGGCCAACCTCAGCACATCGGAGGCTTTGAAATTGATGCAGCAACGCCTGGACGAAGCACGGGCCAGGTTTGAGCCCTACAAACACTATCCGTCCTCGGATTCGACCCGCAAGGACCTGAAGGAGGACCTGGATGACGCACAGGCCGATTTCAACTCCGCCGTCAAGCGCCTGCAATATGAAACCGAGGTGGAGGTCTCTCAGAGAAGGCTGGCCGAGGCGTTGAAGGATTTTGAGACGATCAAGGACGGTCCCGATCCGAAGGATGTCAGGGTCGCGGAAGCCCGCCTGGCCAACGCCAAGGCGGCGCTGGCGGCAGCCCGGGCCAGCCTCGATGACCTTGAATTGACCGCCCCCTTTGCAGGCACAATCAGCGACATCAACGTGCGGATAGGGGAATGGGCGATGTCGGGGCAGCCAGTGGCGCTGCTCGCAGACCTCGATAACTTGCAGATCGAGACGACCGACCTGAACGAGATCGATGCCGCGCGCGTCCAGCCGGGTGACTCGGTAAAGATCACCTTCGATGCCCTGCCAGGCGTTCAAATCTCGGGCGTCGTCAAGTCCCTGGCGCCAAAAAGCTCCGAGGGCTCGGGGGTCAATTACACCGCGGTGATCGTCATGGACGAGGTCCCGCCCTTGCTGCGCTGGGGAATGACCGCATTTGTGGATATCCTTGTGGAGTAGCCCTGAGGCTCACTCCGAGGTTTCAAGCGACGGCGTGAATTTGAAGGCCCCCACGGGGAATTGGCGGCAATCATGGACTCCAGCGCCGGCGGCGGGAGCACGCCTCTGAACGTGATCGACGCGCTCGATCTCCCAAACCGCAGGCAGGTATAGGTGAATGGACAGGATCAGTCCGAGCCGGCAGGGAGGCTCGATTAACGGGGATTGGAGTGTATAATCCCCGCATGGAATCGATCGTCGCCTTTGACATTGAAACAACCGGGCTGGACGCAAGCAAAGACGCCATCATCGAGATCGGCGCGGTGCGATTTAAAGACCACCGCATCGAAGATGAGTGGAGCACGCTGATCCATCCAGGCCGGCGCATCCCGCCGTTTATCACCCAGTTGACCGGTATCACCGACCAGATGGTCATCCAGGCTCCGCCCATCCTGGAGGTCCTGCCCGACCTGGCGGATTTCATCGGCGATGATCTGATTCTGGGACACAACGTCCGCTTCGATTTGAGTTTTTTCAAGAAACACCAGCTCTTTCGCAGAAACACGGTCCTGGATACCTATGAGCTGGCGGCTGTGCTGCTGCCAAATGCGGGGCGCTACAACCTTGGCGCGCTGGCGCAGGCGCTGGGCGTTCCGTACGGGGCGACCCATCGCGCCCTGGACGACGCACGCACCACCCGCGGCGTGTTCTTGCGCCTGTTTGAGCAGGCTCAGGAGCTCCCGATGCCGCTGCTGGCGGAGATCCTGAGGCTGGGAGAGGGGGTGGATTGGGGCGGCTACTGGCCGCTGCGCATGGTCATGCGCTCGCGCTCGCGCGAGATCGTCTCGCCCGACGCGATCCGGTATGGCTATCAGGGACCGCTCTTTGAAGCGCGGGGAACGCCTGCTCTGGCGCCCCTCCAGCCCAAAGAGCACTTCTCGCCCCTGGACGAGGAAGAGGTCGCCTCGATCCTCGAACCGGGCGGGCTTTTCTCGCGCCATTTTCCGCAGTACGAGTATCGCAGCCAACAAGTCGAGATGCTGCGGGCGGTCACGCGCGCCCTGTCTGATGGCAAACACCTGATGGTGGAAGCCGGCACGGGGACCGGCAAGAGCATGGCGTACCTGGCGCCAGCCGCCTTGTGGTCGATCCACAACGGCTGCCGGGTGGTCATCTCGACCAACACCATCAACCTGCAGGACCAATTGATCCACAAGGACATCCCCGATCTTTGCCAGGCGCTGGGGATCGACCTTCAAGCGGCGGTGCTCAAAGGCCGCTCCAATTACCTCTGCCCGCGAAGGCTGGAAAGCCTGCGCCGGCATGGCCCCGAAACGCCGGACGAGATGCGCGTGCTCGCCAAGGTGCTGGTGTGGCTGCAAGATACGCAGAGCGGAGATCGGGCGGAGATCAACCTCAACGGTCCGGTCGAGCGCCAGATCTGGATGCGCCTCTCGGCGGAAGACGAGGGGTGCACCGCCGAGAATTGCGTAAAACACACGGGCGGCGCCTGTCCTTTCTACCGCGCCCGCCAGGCCGCCCAAAGCGCAAACATCCTCATCGTCAACCACGCCCTGCTGCTGGCGGATGTCGCCACCGGCAACCGCGTCCTGCCGGAGTACGATTACCTGATCATCGACGAGGGCCACCACCTGGAAGACGCCGTTACCAATGCGTTGAGTTACCGGGTTACTTCGAGCGACATCGAGCGCCTGCTAAAGCAGCTTGGCGGTCCGAGTTCGGGGCTGTTGGGCTGGGTGCTCAGCGCCACGCAGGAGACGATCCCCCCAGGCGATTTCGCGGCGCTCCGGCACATGGTGCAGCGCATCACCGATCTGGCTTTTCGTTTTCAAAACCTGAGCCAGCAGTTTTTCATCAGCATCGATCACTTCCTGATGGAACAGCGCGAGGGCGATCCGGTGGGCGCCTATGCCCACCAGGAGCGCATCCAACCTGCCACGCGCACTCAGCCGGCCTGGGAAGAAGTTGAAATGGCCTGGGATGAAGCCTTCCAGGCGCTGAAGCCCATGCTGGAGCTGATCGCCAACCTTGCCAAAGCGCTCGCCGAAGTACTCGAACTGCTGGTTGATGACGACGAGGAGCTTTACGGCAGCCTGACGAACCTTTACCGGCTTTTCGATGAGTTTGGGGGACAAATGAATTCGCTGGTGTTCGAGCCAGCGGTGGAGCGCATCTATTGGGCGGAAACTCAACCGACCGGGAACCAGCTTTCGCTGCACGCCGCGCCGCTGCACATCGGCCAGATGATGCAGGAATATCTGTGGAACGAGAAGACCTCCGTCATCCTCACTTCTGCCACGCTCACCGCGGCGGGCAAGTTCGACTATCTGCGCGGGCGGTTGGGTGCGGTTGAGGCTGAAGAGCTGGCGCTCGGCTCGCCATTCGACTTTGAAACCGCAGCGCTGCTCTACCTGGCGAACGACATCCCCGAGCCAAACGACCGGCACGGTCACCAGCGCGCGGTCGAGAGCGCGCTGATCAACCTGTGCAAAGCCACCGGCGGGCGCACCCTGGCCTTGTTCACGTCCTACGACCAGCTCAAGCGCACCTCGCAGGCCATTTCATCTGCCTTGGCCAAAGAGAACATCTCGATTTTTGAACAGGGCGGCGGCGCGTCTGAACACACCCTGCTGGAATCCTTCCGCACCGAAGAGCGGGCGGTCCTGCTCGGGACGCGTTCGTTCTGGGAAGGCGTGGACGTGCCGGGGGAGGCGCTCTCGGTGCTGGTGATCGTCAAGCTGCCGTTTGACGTGCCAACTGATCCAATTGTGGCAGCCCGCTCGGAGACGTTCGATGATCCGTTTCAACAGTATTCCCTGCCAGAAGCCATCTTGCGCTTCCGGCAGGGCTTTGGGCGATTGATCCGCACCCAATTCGACCATGGCGTGGTCGCGGTATTGGATCGCCGCATTCTGACAAAACGCTATGGCAGATTGT
>JADYYC010000412.1 GCA_020853835.1 Anaerolineales bacterium | reverse complement strand
GTTGGGGCAGCTCCGGATTATGCGTGAGCTAAATCTGTGCATCAGTTTCTTTCTCTGGATAATTTGATCTCCCATAGCTGAACGTCATTAAATTTTTAATCGGTCGATTCGACCAGCTTTGACGCTGTTCAAAAGGTTGAGCGGCCTCAGGGTCGGAGGCAGGGCATAGAGCTACATCAAGGAATCACCATGGTGATAACACCAGGCAAATCCCATTGGGTAACATAACAGGTTAATATGAAAGTTCTCGAACTGGAAAGCGCATCTCTGGCAACATTACGTCAAACGGCCCGGGACTTGAATGTGCAAAATGCCAACCGGCTGAAAAAGGAGGATTTGATCCTCAAGATCCAGCAGGTGGAGGCAGAGCGCCAGGGTCTCGAAATCCGCGGCGGTATCCTCGAAATCATGAGCGAAGGGATCGGATTCCTGCGCTCGGGTCACTATCAGCCCGGACCGTATGATGTGTACGTCTCTCAATCGCAAATCCGGCGCTACAACTTGCGCAATGGCGACCTGGTCATCGGTCAGGTGCGCCCGCCGCGCGAGTCGGAGCGGCACTACGGCCTGCTCAAGGTGGAGACGGTCAACGGCGTCAACGCCGAGGAATCAAAATACCGGGCTACGTTCGAATCCCTGACGCCCATCTTCCCCGATGAGCGTTTCGACCTGGAGACCGACCGGCACACGCTGGCTACCCGCCTCATCAACCTGGTCACGCCGATCGGGCGCGGGCAGCGCGGCCTGATCGTCTCCCCGCCAAAGGCCGGCAAGACCACGATCCTCAAGCAAATCGCCAACTCTATTTCGACCAAATACCCCGAAGTGCATTTGATGGTGGCCCTGATCGGCGAGCGCCCCGAGGAAGTGACCGATATGGACCGCTCGGTGGACGCCGAGGTGATCTCGTCCACCTTTGACGAGCCGGTGACCTCCCATGTCCGTGTGGCTGAAATGGCGCTCGAGCGCGCCAAGCGCCTGGTCGAGATCGGTCGCGATGTGGTCATTCTGATGGATTCGATCACCCGCCTGGCGCGCGCCTACAACCTCGTCGTGACGCCCTCCGGGCGGACGCTCTCCGGCGGGATCGACCCCTCCGCGCTCTACCCCCCGAAGCGCTTCTTTGGGGCGGCGCGCAACATCGAGGAGGGCGGGTCGCTGACCATCATCGCCACCTGCCTGATCGACACCGGCTCGCGCATGGACGACGTGGTGTACGAAGAGTTCAAAGGCACCGGCAACATGGAGCTGCACCTTTCGCGGCGGTTGCAGGAGCGGCGGGTCTTCCCAGCCATCGATATCGAGCGCTCCTCCACGCGGCGGGAAGAGCTGTTGTTGGGCCCCGATATCACCCCCCGGGTCTGGCTTATGCGGCGCATGTACGATCAGATGGTCAGTTCCCCGCCGCTGGGCGCCGGCCTCGATTCCTCAACCGCAACCGAGGCGATCTTACAGCGGCTTCAGCGCACAGCCAACAATCAGGAGTTCCTCGAAACCCTGACCGAAGAGAATTAGGACAACCAGGAGGATCAAAATGGCGAAAAATGGACCCGAACCCAACACAGAGGTGGTGGTTGAGACAGATAATTACCTGGTCTGGAAGGCTAACGAGCCGGATGGAGAGACCACGTTTCATCTGGAGCTGAACAACGTCACGCTGCACTTCTTTCAAGAGGAGTGGGACGAGTTCTTGCGGCTCGCCGGGCTGCTGTTGGAGTAATGTCATTGTCTAGTGAAAGCTGACCCCTGCGCTCTTCCGAGAGTCCACAGGGGTCAGCTTTGTTTTTCCTGCCCGACGCCAGTAGCTGGCGCGCCCGCCGGCCCGGATCAGGGCTCTTTCGTGATCTGATCCACGTAGGGTACCACGCCTTTACAGGTCTCGGTGAAGTTTGGAGCGACGGTCTCCCAGGTCAGGCTGTTGCTTTGATCCCAGGCCTGGTGGAGCGCATAAGAGACGCAGCCTGGACCGGCGTGGTAATTGGCGATCGTAAAGCGCCAGAGGTCCTCATAAGTGACCAGGCGGCCGGCCATCTGGTTGGTAGCGGTGTAGATGGTGCGGGCGACCTGGGAACAGTTGGCGATGAGCGTGTTGGCAAAGAGCGAGACGGTGAAGTTGGCGTTCGACAGGTCGATCCCGGTCGGGCAGTCTTTGCAGTCCGCGCTCGCTTGTAGCGCCAGCGCGCCGCGCAGCAGCGCCCGGTCGCGCTCGTTGAGCCCGAGATAACCCTTGTCGCAGCTTTCCTGAGAGATCACCAGCGGGCAAAAGCTGTTGAAAAAATCCTGGTTCCAGATCAAAATTGGGTCGGCGCCCTGTTCGGTGATCTGGCCTAGCCCGAATTCGAACGGGAACTGGAACACGCCCGGCCAGAACTGGCTCTCCTGGGCAAACAGGTTTTTCATCAGTTGGGCTGGCACGCCGGTGTCCTGGCTGACCTCGATAATGCGCTGGTCGAACTGGTTTTGCCATTCGGCCAGCAAGGGGCGCGAGCGGTCCAGCCCGCAGGCGTCGGCGTAACCGTTCGGGAGCATGCCCCCGCTAGGACAGTCCGAGGCGTCCACAAGGCCCTGGACGATCAGCCGCCCCGCCAGGTAGTAATAAGGCTTTTCGGACGCCAGCAGGTCGAAGTAATCGGGGGTCGAGAGCCAGGCTGGCGGAGTGCCGACCGGCGGAAACGCCTCCCAGATGGCCGCGCAGCTTGCCAGCGTATCCCCCAGCCATTGCGAGCTGATCACGTTGACGTAAAACCCCTCCCCGCCCGGTTCGGGCGTGACGCCCGTCTCGATGACGCGCACCTGGGCCGTGTACTGTGGGCTTGCATCGCCATAGCTCGAATTCGCCCAGAACTGAATGGTGGAGCCCAGCGGCGGCGAAGTGCGCAGCGGGAGTTGGCAGGTCTCGCCCTGGCAGAAAAAGGGCTCGTCGTCATAAGTTCCCTGGATGGACAAAATTTGATAGTCGGGCAGCGGTTCTTCGGTCGTGAACACCAGGGATGGCAGGCTGGCGCAGAAATTTGTCGGGGGTACGGGGGCGCAGCCTTCCAGGTTCACCCAGACGACTGGGGAAGGCAGCGTGACCACCACCTCACGCTCTTTTGGCGCCGTGGACGCGTGAAACAGGTACACCCCTCTGCAAAGCCGGGCTTCTTCGTAAGTGCAGGGCGGCGTGACCTGCCATTTGCCCGCCAGTTCCTGCCCGCAGTCCACCGCGACCTCATTCAGGGTGGGCAGCCCGTCGTGATCGATCAAAATGCGGCAGAGCACTGCGCTGTCAGACCAGCCCAGCAGCCACCATTCGTATTCAGTATAGGGCTCGACGATGGTGATTTTGCGCGCGCTTTCTTGAGCAAGGACCTGTCCCGCCTTCAGTGCCTGGGCCGCAAAAAGGACTCCAAGCACAATCACCGCACCAAGCACATGCAGGGCAGCGCGCATCTTAACGCAGATATAACATGTTCATCATCAAATGTCAACACTGGGTAGATAAGAACCTGCGCTTGCTTGCTGCTAACCGCCGTGATAAACTGTAGCTATATTTTGGCTCGAAGGATGACGAATGCCGCCTGTGCTTTATCTGATTGATGGCCACGCGCTGGCTTACCGGACCTATTTTGCCCTGACCAGCGGCTCGGGCACGGGGTTCCGCACGCACAGCGGCGAGCCAACTGCCGGGGTGTTCGGGTTCACGAGCGTCTTGCTCCGCCTTCTTGAACAAGAAAAGCCTGAATACCTGGCTGTGGCGTTCGACACCGGGCGCACCTTTCGCGATGACCTGTTCCCCGCTTACAAGGGGACGCGCGAGAAGATGCCCGATGATCTGCGGGTGCAGATCGAGCGCATCCGCCAGATCGTGGATGTTTTCAACATCCCGCGCCTCGAGCTCGAAGGCTACGAAGCCGATGATGTGCTTGGCTCGGCGGCGCGCGCCGCGGTCGAACAGGGCCTGGGCGTCAAGATCATCACCGGCGACCGCGACCTGCTCCAGTTGGTCAGCCCCCGGGTGATCGTGAGCTTGCCTGGCAAGAGCCTGTCTGACTCGAAAGACTACCTGCCCGAAGACGTGGAAGCCTACCTGGGCGTGCGCCCCGATCAGGTGGTCGATTTCAAGGCGTTGGTGGGGGATAAATCCGACAACATCCCCGGCGTGGCCGGGATCGGCGAGAAGACGGCGGTCAACCTTTTGAAAAGTTTCGACACTCTGGACGGCGTCTACGCCCATCTGGACGAGGCCCCAGCCGGCGTGAGGAAAAAGCTCGAAGCCGGCCGGGAAACCGCCTATTTGAGCTACAAACTGGCTCTGATCGTGACGAACCTCGACATCCCGCTCGACCTCGAACAGGCTCACACCTCCGCCTTTGATGTCGAGAAGGTTGAAGGCCTGTTTCGCGAGCTCGAGTTTCGCACGCTGATGACCCGCCTGGCCGCGCTTACGGGCGCCTCCGGTCAACCGAGGTCGGCCAAAGGCGAACAGCTCGACCTGTTTGGCGGGACGAGCGCCGCAGCCGCAGGCCCGGCGGTCAGGGTGAGCGGCAGCCAGGCCCCAGCCGCGCCGGTGATCGACACGCCCGAAAAGCTGGCGGAGCTGGTTCGCCGCTTGTCCGAAGCGGATGAGATCGCGTTTGACACTGAAACGACCTCGACCGACCAGATGCAGGCCGAACTGGTGGGGATCGCCCTCGCCACCAGCCCCGACGAAGGGGTTTACATCCCGCTTGGCCACCGGGGGGCGGACGGCAAACAACTCCCGCTCGAAAGCGTTCTGGAGGCGCTGCGAGGGCCGCTGACCGACCCCGCAATTCGCAAGAGCGGTCACAACCTCAAATATGATTATGTGATCCTGTGCCGGAACGGCTTGCAGGTTGCGCCGCTCAGCTTTGATACTATGATCGCCGAGTGGCTGACCGACCCGGCCTCGCACAACCTGGGGTTGAAGAACCTCGCCTGGGTCCGCAAGGGTTTCCGCATGACCAATATTGAGGAGCTAATCGGCAAAGGGCGCAGCCAGATCAGCATGGCTCAGGTGCCCGTCCAAGCCGCGGCGGATTACGCCGCGCTGGACGTCCGGGCGGTCTTGATGCTCGAACCCGAGCTCGCCCAGGAACTGGAGCAAAAACACGCCGCAAAGCTGTTTCACGACCTGGAGATGCCGCTGGCGCCGGTGCTGGCAGACATGGAAATGACCGGCGTGGCGCTGGACGTGCGCTTCCTCCGGGAGATGTCGGGCGAGTTGAGCGAACGCCTGTTGGAGATCGATGACCGGATTTGCCGCGAAGTGGGCGAGAAGTTTAACCTGAATTCACCCCAGCAGCTCTCGACGGCGCTGTTCGAGCGCCTCAAGATCGAGCCGCCTGATCGAACCCAGAAGACGGCGAGCGGGTTTTACTCCACCTCGGCCGGTGTGCTGGAAAATTTGCGCGGGCAGCACCCCGTCGTGGACTGGGTGTTGGAGTATCGCGAGCTCTCCAAGCTGAAATCGACCTACCTGGATGCGCTGCCGGCGCAGGTGGATCCCGTCACCGGGCGCGTGCATACGTCGTTCAACCAGACCGGCTCGGTCACCGGACGGCTCGCCTCGTCGGACCCCAATCTGCAGAACATCCCCATTCGCTCCGAACTGGGGCGGAAGGTGCGCCGGGCGTTCGTCGCCGCGCCGGGAAAGCTGCTCGTGGGCGTGGATTACTCGCAGATCGAATTGCGCATCGTGGCTCATATGGCTGAAGACCAGGCCATGCTGGAAGCGTTCTGGGCCGGGCAGGACATCCACGCCGCCACCGCCGCCGCCATTTATGGCGTCCCGCTCGAAGCGGTTACGGGCGATCAGCGCCGCCGGGCAAAAGCGATCAATTTTGGCTTGATCTACGGCATGAGCCCATTTGGGTTGACGCGCTATACCGATCTCACCCTGGCCGAGGCAGAGAACTTCGTCAAGGCTTATTTTGCTCAATTCCCCGGGGTGAAAAGCTACCTGGACGAGATGCGGCGGCTGGCAGCCGAGCGCGGCTTTGTGGAGACTTTGCTCGGGCGGCGGCGCTATTTCCCCGGCTTGAAAACGGCTAATTTCAGCCAGCGCAACCGCGAAGAGCGCGAAGCGATCAACGCGCCCATCCAGGGGACGGCGGCGGACATCATGAAAATTGCCATGCTGCGTTTGCCTTCAGCCCTGCAGGGGGCGGGTCTCTCAGGATACATGATCCTCCAGGTACACGATGAGCTGGTGCTGGAGTGCCCCAAAGCAGAGGCCCGCGAGACCGCCGCCCTGGTGAGCAAAGTCATGGGCGAGGCCTTCAAGCTCAAAGTCCCGCTTACAACCGAGGCGCGGACCGGTCCCGACTGGGGCGACATGGAGAAGCAAGCGCCTTAGATGATTTGGTATATAATGCCCCCTGGATGAGAGGTTGGTATGGCAAATCGACCTGATGCTTTTCAAAGGGCAATGAATCAGGGTCACTCCGAGGCCTGGGATCAAAACTGGGACCGGGCGGCGGCTTTTTACCGCAAGGCGCTCGAGCTTTCGGATGACAATCCACAGGCGTTAACCAGCCTGGGGTTGGCGCTGATCGAGCTGCAAGACTTTGAGGGCGCGCTGCGCTGCTATCAGAAAGCGGCCAAGGTCACCCCCGAAGACCCGCTGCCGCTGGAAAAGATCGCCCAACTGTGTGAAAGGCTGGGCAGCCTCGACCTGGCGGCTCAGGCGGCGCTGCGGGCGGCCGAACTGTATCTCAAGAACAAGGACGTCCCGAAGGCAATTGAAAACTGGGAGCGCGTCACCCGCTTAGACCCCGAAAACGTGCAGGCTCATTCGCGGCTGGCGATGGTGTACGAAAAAATGGGCGAAAGCTCGAAGGCGATTGTGGAGTATCTGGCTTCGGCCAGCGCCTTGCAGGCCGGGGGGAGCATGGAGAAGGCGCGCTTGGCGATCGAGCAGGCGCTGCGGATCAACCCAAACAGCCAGGAAGCGGAGTATTACCTCAGCCTGATCAATGATTTCAAGCCGTTGCCAAAACCGGCGCGGCCGCGCGGTGGGACCGCCCCGCTGCGCATGTCCCAGGTGCGCCAGCTCCAGGCCCCTCGCGTTTCCGACCAGCCGGCGCTCGATCCGGTTTCCCAGGCCTGCCAGAAGGCGCTCACGATGTTGGCCGGCATGCTGTTCGAGATCGAGGAGGAAACCAACGAGGCCTCGGCCAGGCCGGCAGCCGAGCGAAAGGGGTTTCAGGCTCTTGTTTCGAGCGTCTCGGTCGCCCTCGCCAAACCGCAGGACCGGCCCCGCATGTTGCTCCACCTTTCGCAGGTGGTGGACCTGCAAGCGCGCGGCGAGTATGGACAGGCCGCTGACGAGCTCCAACGTGCGCAGGAGCTCGGGCTGGATCATTCGGCGGTTTCTTTCGACCTGGGATATCTCTATGCCCAGATCGGGCGCTTCGATAGCGCCATCCGGAGCCTGCAAAACGCGGTCAAAAACGCCGATTTCGCGCTCGGCTCGCGCATCTTGCTAGGCGATATGTTCAGGAAGAAGGGCCAGATCCGCGACGCCTCTTTTGAATACCTGCAGGCTTTGAAGCTCGCGGACTTGCAGATCGCCCCGATCGATCAGGTTGACGCGCTTTCCCAGCTTTATGAGCTGCTGCTGGAGTCGCATCGCAAGCAGAAGGATGCGCAGGCTCAGGAGCGGTTGTGCGATAACGTGCATGAAATGCTGGCCCGGGCCGATTGGCATGAGCAGATCAAGCGCGCCCGTCAGCAGCTTCCCGGCTTTGTCGAGGGCGGCCCGCTGATCCCGCTGGCGGAAGTGATGACCGAATCGCGCAGCGGACAGGTGATCGAATCCGTCTCGCGCATTTACGAGATGATGGAAGCCGGGTTGTACCATTCAGCGATGGAAGAGGCCTATTTCGCCCTCGAGCAAACGCCCACCTACCTGCCCTTGCATTCACTGATGGGCGATATGCTGGTGAAAAAGGCCGATTATGAGAGCGCGGTTGCAAAGTATCGCGTGATCTCGCGCGCCTATGGCTCTCGCGGTGAGACGCAGCAGGCGATCCAGTATTCGCGCAAAGTGGTCGAGTTAGCCCCCGCGGACCTGTCCGCGCGCAACAAGCTCATCGAGCAGCTCATTGCGTTTGGTCAGGTCGAGAACGCGATCGATGAATACGTTCATCTGGCCGACGTGTATTACAGCATGGCCGATCTGGGAAACGCCCGCAACACTTTCCTGGAGGCATACAAAGCAGCCCAGCAGGCCAATGTAGACCGCTACCTGAAAGTCAAGCTGCTCCACCGCATCGCGGATATTGACATGCAAAGCCTGGACTGGCGCCAGGGGCTGCGCATTTTGGAACAGATCCGCACCCTCCAGCCCGAAGATGAAGAAGCCCGCCTGCAAATCATCCAGCTTAGCTTTCGCCTCGGACAGGAACCACAGGCCCTGGCCGAGCTGGACAACTATCTGGCCTACCTGGCCGGCAGCGGTAAGAACAAAAAGTTGTTGGGCTTTATGGAGAACCTGGTAAGCGAGTATCCGCAAAGCATTCCGGTGCGGCGCAGGTTTGCAGATGCGCTTGTCAGCGCGGGAATGCCGGGCGAAGCGATCGGCCAGTTGGATGAGATCGGTGAGGCGCTGCTACAGTCCGGCGACCGGGCTGGAGCCATCCAGGCCATCGAAAAGATCATCGCCCTGTCGCCCCCTAACCAAGACGAATACCTTACGCTGTTAGCTCAGTTGCGGCAGAAAACGTGAGTTACCACCAGGCGCGGAAGGAAGTGGTGGTTTTTGCTTGCAGGTCTTTGTAGGTTGCGGTGACGTTGACCTGGACGATGCCGACCGAATCGAGCGCAAAGGGGAAGCTGGACTGGGTCATGCCAGCCGCGTTGGTGCGCTGGCGGACGATGTAGAGGCTCTGTTTCCCATCGGGCGTGCGCACATCCAGCGTGATTTGCACACCCTCCACCGGCAGCAGGCTCTGATCCTGCACGACGATGTAAATCGATTGGGTGCCGTTGAGCGACGTGACCGCCTGGAGGGGGTATGCGCGCACCTTCAAGCCGAGGACGCCTTTGGCGGCCGTGGATTTCTCGGCTGTGAATTCCGTCGGCTCGGCGAGCAGCAGCGCCCGGTCATATCCGACTTTGTAGAAATGCTCGCTCCCCAGGTCTCCTAACGCCACCCTCATCCCAGGCGGGTAATCCGAGCGCCATTCGAAGCGGGCGTTCTCGAAGTACTGCACCATGCGTTTATTCTGAAGTTCGAGCCCGGAGATCGGTTTCCCAAACTGCGCCTCGCCGCCGTTCTGGATGTAAAACTCGACGAAGGCCATGCAGACGTTGTACTCGGTGCCGAAGTTGCGGCACGTAGGCGAGTTGTCGAAGCTGGAAAGGGGCAAGCCCGGCTCGTAGAGGAAGTTGCCCAACTGCGACAACTGCACCTGCTCTCCGGGGGGCGCCTCGGGGTGCAGCTCAAAGCGCGCTTTTTGAAAGTATTGGATGACCTGATTGGTCGTCTTGTCCAGGAATGCCGGGGTAATGGGATAACCGAAAAGCCTGAGTGGGTCGGGCGCTGAACTATACTTGATGAGGAATTCACCCCGCACCCAGTGGCGTGTTTCTTCGAAATATTTTCCCCCGCCCGATTGAGCCAAGCTGTTACGCCAGCCGCCGCTGCCGAATGTGATCAGGAGCAGCAGGAGGAAAGAAGCTACAAAACGCCTGCTCACACCCCTATTATAATTCAAATTTTATTACACGCAATACCTTATTTTGGAGGATTTTTTTCTAGCCAGCTCAGCAAACGCTCGGGCTGCCAGGTGTTGATGACCGAGGCCGGTTCGACCCAGCCGCGCCGGGCCGTGGCGAGCCCGAAATGGAGCAGGTCGAAGTCCGTCTCGCTGTGGGCGTCGGTATTGATCGCCAGCAAAACCCCCTTTTCGACCGCCCGGCGGGCGTAGATGTCTTCCAGATCCAGCCGGGCTGGATGGGCGTTGATTTCGAGCGCCACCCGATGTTCAGCGGCAGCCTCCAGGAGCGCTTCCATGTCCAGGTCGGCCCCTTCGCGGTCGGGGATCATCCGCCCGGTCGGGTGAGCCAGGATGTCCACGTGCGGGTTGCGGATGGCGTTGAGCGCGCGCTCGGTAACCTGCTGGCGCGGCTGCCTCAGGCTGACGTGCAGGGCCGCGATCACGATGTCGAGTTGTGCAAGCACTTCGTCGGGGAAGTCCAGCGATCCGTTGGCGCGGATCTCGACCTCGCAGCCCTGGAGCAGGCGGATCGCATCGCCCAGTTCCTTTTGAACCTCCCGAATCTCCTCGCGCTGCGTCACGATCTCCTCGACCGAAAGCCCATTTGCCACCCCCAGGCTCGCGGAATGGTCGGTGATGGCGAGGATTTTCAAGCCGCGCTGGATGGCGGCTTCGGCCATCTGGCGCACTGAAAGGCGGCCGTCGCTCCAGGTGGTGTGCGTGTGCAGTTCGGCGAGTATGTCGCTGCGCTGGATCAAGTTCGGCAGAGCCCCCTTCAATGCCGCCTCTATTTCACCCCGGTCTTCGCGCAGCTCTGGCGGTATCCAGGGCATCCCCAGGGTTGCATACACCTCTTCTTCGGTGGCGCAGAGCAGTTCAGACCCGTCTTCGCGCAGGAACGATTGCTCGGAGAGCGATAGGTCGCGTTTCAGCGCCAGTTCGCGCAGGCGCACGCTGTGATCCTTCGATCCGGTGGCGTATTGCAGGGCGGTCCCAAAGCGCGCCGGCGGATGCACCCAGAGTTGAGCGTTCATGTTGTCGCGGAATTCGACGCTCGCTTTGGTCTCCCCCCGTCCGAGCACGCGCGCCACATCCGGGTGGTTTATGAAGGCTTGCATGATCGGCTCGGAATCATCCGCAGCTGCCAGCATGTCGATGTCGCCGACGGTGGAGCGCATGCGGCGCAGGCTGCCCGCTACCTCGACTTGCTGCACGCCCGGCGCCCCGCGCAGGAACTCAGCCAGCTTCTGGGCGTAGGGCCAGGCCTTGCCAATCGGTATGCGGTCGGAACGGCGCGATAGCGTCTCGATCCCAGCCAGCAGGCGCGCTTCTGATTTTTCGCCCATGCCCGGCAGGCGCCGGATTTTCCCGGCTCGGGCGGCCGCTTCCAGTTCCTGCAGGTTTGTGACGCCGAGTTTTTTCCAGAAGAGGGCGATCTTCTTCGGCCCCAGGTCGGGCACCTTGAGCAAATCCGCCAGCGTCGCCGGGACCTCCTCCTCCAACCGCTCCAAAAAGCCCAGCCGGCCGGTGAGGTAGAGCTCATCGATTTTCTCCGCGATCGCTTTGCCCACCCCGGGGATATCGGTCAGCTTGCCTTCCTGCCAGTAATCGGCCGCGGGGCGCGCCAGGTTTTCCAGGCTGTCCGCGGCTTTGCGATAGGCCAGGATCTTATAGATCACCTCGCCTTTGATCTCGAGCAGGTCGGCGATCCGCACAAAGATCGC
>JADYYC010000411.1 GCA_020853835.1 Anaerolineales bacterium | reverse complement strand
GAAGAAGCCGGGCAGCTTACCGAAGCGCTCCGCCGCCGCCCGTACTCGATCGTGGTGTTCGACGAGATCGAAAAGGCCCATCCCGAAGCCCACAACATGCTCCTGCAGATCATGGAAGAAGGCCGTCTTTCGGACGCCAGGGGGCACAAGGTGGACTTCCGTAACGCCATCATCGTGATGACCTCGAACGTGGGGGCGGACATGATCAAGCGCCAGTCCACGCTCGGCTTTGCCCTCAAGCGCGACGAGGAAACCGAAGAGCGCCTGGCCTATGAAGACATGCGCAAGAAATTGATGGACTCCCTCAAGCGCGTCTTCCGACCGGAGTTCATGAACCGGCTCGACTCGGTCGTCGTTTTCCGGGCTTTGAACCGAGAAGACATCACCAAGATCGTCGAGCTGGAGCTGCACAAAGTCGCGGATAGGTTGAAGGAGCACGAGATCACGCTCCGCGCGACCCCCGCGGCGCTCGAAAAACTGGCTGACCTCGGCTACGATCCCGATATGGGCGCACGCCCGCTAAAGCGAGTGATCCAGCAAAAAGTCGAGGACCCGCTCTCCGACTCGCTCCTCTCCGAGGAGTTCAAGGATTGCACCGAGGTTGTGGTTGACCTGGAGGACGACGAGGTGGTTCTCCGCCGCGGCGATATGACCGAACAGGATCGAGCCGCTCCCGAGGAGGCGGTGGCCGCGGTCTGAAAGACCCGCGTTTACCCACACGCAGCAGCGCGGCCTCGGGCACCAGATGCCTGAGGCCGCTTTATAACCCAAGTAACGTCGGTTCAGGACCGCAGCGACCGTCATTGCGAAGCCCGCTTTTTGGGCTGAAGCAATCTCCCCGCTGGCTCATTTTGGAGACTGCTCCGGGCGCAAACCGCCTTTTTGAGCGGCACGGGCGTGGGTTGCATTGCAATCCTGCGCATGGTAGAATGAATTATAGTAACATTGTTCTCCCACGGCAGTAAATCTAATTTCGCCGGCGAGCAGTCGGCGTTGATCTGGAGGTAAGAAATGGAGCAAGAATTGGGTACCTTTACCGTCAAGAAGGGCCTGGCTCAGATGCTCAAGGGCGGCGTGATCATGGACGTAGTCACGCCGGAGCATGCCCGGATAGCCGAGGACGCGGGCGCCGTGGCCGTGATGGCCCTTGAGAGGGTGCCGGCGGATATCCGCGCCGATGGCGGCGTGGCCCGCATGAGCGACCCCGAATTAATCCTGAAGATTATGGACACGGTATCCATCCCGGTGATGGCGAAATGCAGGATCGGGCACTTTGTGGAGGCGCAGATTCTGGAGGCAATCGGGGTCGACTATATCGATGAGTCCGAGGTCCTGACCCCCGCAGACGAGCAGCACCACATTTATAAGCACAACTTTAAAATCCCCTTTGTCTGTGGCTGCCGCAACCTGGGCGAGGCGCTGCGCCGGATCGGCGAGGGCGCCGCGATGATGCGCACCAAAGGCGAAGCCGGAACGGGCGACGTCGTCGAAGCGGTGCGCCACGCGCGCTCGGTTCTGGGCGAAATCCACCGGATTCAGAACAGGCCCGAGGAAGAAATGATGGCTTATGCTAAAGAGATCGGCGCTCCCTATGAAGTGCTAATGGAAACCCGTGCACTAGGGCGTTTGCCGGTTGTGAATTTCGCGGCTGGCGGCATCGCCACCCCCGCAGACGCAGCATTGATGATGCAGATCGGCGTGGATGGGGTGTTTGTCGGCTCCGGCATCTTCAAGTCAGGCGACCCGGCCCGGCGTGCGGCTGCCATTGTCAAAGCCGTTACGCATTACAACGACCCCTACGTCCTGGCGGAAGTCAGCCGCAACCTGGGAGAGCCCATGGTTGGGCGTCAGATCTCGGCGATCCCGGAGGGCGAACTGCTTGCTGGAAGAGGCTGGTAGTCGGATCTTCGCTAGGGCATGAAAATCGGTGTGCTCGCCCTGCAGGGCGACTTTGTTGAGCATATCGCCATCTTGCGTTCGATCGGCGTGGATGCGGTCGAGGTGAGGCTGCCCGACCAGCTCGATTCGCTCAGCGGTCTGATCATCCCCGGCGGCGAATCTACCACGATTGGTAAATTGGCGGTTGCTTACGGGCTGATCGAACCGTTGCGAGAATTCGGAGCCTCTCGTGCTATCTGGGGCACCTGTGCTGGGGCGATCTTCCTCTCCGATGACGCGCATCGCGACCAACCGCTGCTCTCGCTCATGCGCATTCAAGTGGAGCGCAATGCATTTGGCCGCCAGGTCTCGAGCTTTGAGATCGACCTTGATATCCCGGCCTTGAAAGCGGTCGATCCGCAACAGAGGCCCTTTCATGCCGTTTTTATTCGTGCCCCGTTGATCGAAAAGGTCGGCGAAGGGGTGCAAACCCTGGCGCAGCTCGAAGATGGGCGCATCGTTGCAGCCCAGCAGGGGCGCCTTCTGGCTACCTCGTTTCACCCGGAGTTGACCGGTGACAGCCGGGTTCACCAGTATTTTGTGAAACTGGCGGAGAGCGCCTGAACGGCGCCGACCGGACAAAGATGAGCGTGCGGCTTTTTGACTGGCGAGATTTACCGGCCTTGTACCGCTACCGGCACAAGACGGTTTATCTTGACAGCGCGTTGTTGCTGACCCAGGGCCCGCTGGTTTTCCCGGGGGTTCTCGTCTCATATCTCGCGCCCTCGATGGGCGTCGTAACCTGCGTCAAGGACGGACAGCACGGGCGGCAGCCCCCGCTGCTCGGCCAGTTCATCCACCTGAACGGATCGGCGTTCTCCCATCTGACCTTTCTCTCCCCCCCTGAAGCGTTGGAGCCCGAACAGGTCTGCCCGTTGATAGAGCACATGATGCTTGTCTCGGGTGAGCGGGGCGCGCTGCGCTTGCTCGCTGACGTGGAGGATGGCTCCCCCGCGTTTGAGGCTTTGCGGAAGTGCGGCTTTGCCATCTACAACCGCCAGCGCATCTGGCGGCTTACCACCCGCCCCGACGGAACGACCCCCATCTTGAACTGGCGGATGGCTAATTCGCGAGACAGCCTGCCCATTCGCAGCCTTTACGACAGCCTGGTGCCGGGGCTGGTCCAGCAGATCGAGCCCTTTGTTTCGCAAAAACCGCACGGACTGGTGTATTATCAGGGGGGCGAATTGCTGGCTTTTGTGGAAATTAAATATGGGCGGAGCGGCGTCTGGGTGCTGCCATTTATCCACCCCGACGCTCAAGACGTCCCTCAACACTTTACTGAGATGATAAAAAAGTTGCCGGGGCGGAAAAACCGCCCAATTTACATTTGTATCCGTTCTCACCAATCCTGGCTGGAGCCAGCGATCGAAGAACTGGGTGCGGATTCTGGCCCCCGCCAGGCTGTCATGGTGAGACAACTGGTCGTACAGCAAAAAGCCGCCAGACTGTTTGCCCTTCCAGCGTTGGAAGGAGGGCAGGCCGAAATCACCGCTCCGATCGCCCGGCTGGAGAGACATTAACAGCATGCAACAAAAAAAGATAACCGATGACCTGCACGACTTGATGGCGGTGTTGCCTTCCGAGATCGCCTCCTCTCTCAAGGAGAAAGATGACAGCGATAACCTGTTGGAGGTGATCCTGGATCTTGGCCGGCTGCCCACCGCCCGATTTGTCGAGCGTGAAGTGACCCTCCGCCAGGTCGAAGTGGCCCATGAAGACATCGACTACGTCGTCGACCGGATCGGCGAATTCGACGCCGATAATCGCGCCGGCCTGGAGCGCACGCTACATCGTATTGCCGCCATTCGCAACCGCAAGGGCGATATCGTCGGCCTCACCTGCCGGGTGGGCCGCGCCGTGTATGGTACGACGGACATCATCAAGGACCTCATCGAGAGCGGCAAGAGCCTGCTGATCCTCGGAAGGCCCGGGGTCGGCAAGACCACCATGCTGCGCGAAGCCGCCCGCATCCTGGCAGAGAACAAGCGCGTGGTGATTGTAGATACCTCGAACGAGATCGGCGGGGATGGCGATGTGCCTCACCCGGCGGTTGGGCGGGCGCGCCGCATGCAGGTCGCTAAGCCCTCCCTCCAGCATGAAGTCATGATCGAAGCGGTCGAGAACCATAACCCGGAAGCCATTGTCATCGATGAAATCGGCCGCGAATTGGAGGCGGAGGCCGCCCGCACCATCGCCGAGCGCGGCGTTCAGTTGATCGGCACCGCCCACGGCAACACCCTCGAAAACCTGCTGCTGAACCCCACGCTTTCCGACCTGGTCGGCGGCATCGAGTCGGTCACCCTTTCCGATGAGGAGGCGCGCCGGCGCGGCACTCAGAAGACCGTGCTGGAGCGCCGTTCGCCGCCCACCTTCGACGTCTTGATCGAGATCCAGAACCGTGACCGCCTGGCTATTCACCAGGACGTCGCCTCTGCGGTCGATGCGCTGCTGCGCGGTTACCCCCTGCCCCCCGAGATCCGTTCCAGGATCAATGGGGAGATCCGTATCGAGCGCGCCCCCGCTCCCGCCCGTTCGTCCGGCAACGGCCAGCAAGGTTACCGCCGCCAGTCTGCCGAGCACACCCCGCAGGGCCTTGCCGCCGCCTCGGAGTTCGAGCCGTACTCGCCGGCGCACCGCCCGGCGACTGGCACGGGCGTGCGCGACCGCAGCGGTCTCCAAACCATGCGCGTTTATCCATACGGCGTGGCGCGCAACCGCCTCACCCAGGCGGCGCGGCGCCTGAGCGTCCCCGTCATCATCGTCGACCAGCCCTCCGATGCGGATGTGCTGGTCACGCTGCGCGCCTACTATCGCAAGCGCCAGCGCACCATCACGGATGCCGAGAACCGGAATATCCCCATTTACGTCCTGCGCTCGAACACCGTGAACCAGATGCAGCAGTTCCTGGGCGACCTCTTCAACCTCTATTCCGATGAAGTGAGCGGCGCGGGCGTGGATTCGGCGGTCGAGGAGACCCGCTCCGCCATCATGGCGGTCATGAACGGCGAACGCTGGGTGGAGCTGCCGCCGGCGGCTTCTTCGATACGCCGCCTGCAGCACCAGATGGCGCGCGAAGCGAACCTGGTGTCCCACTCCTATGGCAAAGAACCCAACCGGCGGGTGCGTATTTTCCGCGAAACCTGATCTGCGGACCTTTTTGAGGCGGTTTGGATTACAAAGGCAAGTTCATCACATTCGAAGGCCCGGATGGCAG
>JADYYC010000410.1 GCA_020853835.1 Anaerolineales bacterium | reverse complement strand
TTTGGCACCCCGATGAGCCACGGATGTGTCAACTTAAGCCCCACCGATTCTGCCTGGCTGTTTGATTTCGCCTCTGTAGGCACCATCGTCAGCGTTCACGAATAACCTGGGTTAATCTATCATGAGCGCAGGCCTATGAACGCGCCTTCATCGATTCGCGCGCGGTATAATCTTTGTTGATGACGAAAAAAGCCGTTTTTGAAGGTTTAGTGATCGACGAGCGAGATCAGCCGGTAGAAGTTGTGTACGTTGGAGACGAACCTTGCTATGTGGTGGATGACTCCGGGTTTCGCCGCCATATCCCAAGCGAGCAGGTTGACAGGCAGGTGCTTCAAGCTATGCTGGAAATGATCGAAGGCCACGAGGATTTGCTCACCGCGCAGACTGCGAAGATGCTCGGCTCGGAGGACCCATTCTCCGTTGCGATGATCGAGAAGCAGTTGGAAAACATCGATGAGCAGATAGGGACCTTGCTGGAGACCGGGATCCCGGAAGAATTGCGCGCCTATTTAGGCATGATGGGGTTTCGAGTGCGGATTGACGTGCATGGTGATGTGATCGCCGTCGATCAGCCCGGCATGATCATTGATGACGATGAGTAGCGTAAAGATCGCCGCTTGTGGTCAATTTACCCTTTTTACCGGGTAGTAACATAAGCCAGCCGTTCCAGGGCCTGAATGGATCCCCAGCGCGGGTGTAAGCTCACATATTAATGACTCCACGACCTCGAAACGCGCTTCAACAAGCGCCTGGATCTTCAACACCTCTTCCAGCGCAGCCGCATGTACATAGGCAATTTTAATCATCGCCCCTGCCCCAACTTTTTTTTCGATTAACTCCACCATCATCCGATAAGCCTGATTGCGGCTGCGCGCCGTTCCCAGCGGAACAATCACGCCATCTTCCATGCTGATCAGCGGCTTGATATTCAAAAGTGAGCCAATCAGGTGTTTCGCCCGTCCAATTCTCCCGCCCATATATAAATATCTGAGCGTATCCGCAGTCTGGATCATCTGCGTGATCGGGATCATCTCTCGCACCCGGTTCACAACCTCGCCCAGGTTCATCCCCGCAATCGCCGCGCGTGCCGCTTCAATCGCCATCCAGCCATGACACATCGACACATTGAGCGTATCGATCACTTCTATTTTTAGCCTCGGAAGCGTCTCGGCGACCATCGATTTCGCCACCATGGCTGCCTGGTATGCGCCGCTCACCTTTGAGGTCATGTGAACGCTGACAATTTCGCTCGCGTTCTCTTGTTCGGCCAGGTTAGAATAGATTTGCACGTAATCGCCGGGGCCTGGGCTGGCGGTTGTTGGGAGCTGCGTCGCGCTCGGCAGCCATTTATAGAAACTCTCCCGGTCAACGTTCACCAGATCGCGCAGCGCTTCACCCCCGCGATGAATATAATAAGGCACCGTGTGAATCTTCAGCTCCTGGAGAAGATCCTCCGGGATACAGGCAGTGCTGTCCGTAACTATCTCGATTTTCGACATGCGCGCCTCCCCTGCGACAATACAATTCGCTCCACTATTATTATACGTCACGATACAATGATTGCACTATCGTAATAGAGATTAAGAGAGAAAGCGGCTCCGCTCCGCTTTACAAAACAGGGTTCGTCTTCGAAACAGAACCATGAACGTGCAGAAAACCGCAAAATTGACCCGTTTCCAATTGATCATGCGCGGTTTGCTCCCGCTGATCATTATCCTGGCCTTGTTGCTTCTCTCTGCCGGTCGTTGGGATTACTGGCAAGCCTGGCTGTATATTGTGGTGAATGGACTGCTGATCCTGTCCAACTTGTGGCTGCTTCGCAATTCTCCCGACTTGATCGATGAGCGGTTGAAACCTGGCGCAGGGATGAAGCGCTGGGACAAGATATATTTCATCCTTTCCACGCCCATCGGTCTGCTCATGTTGATCCTGGCGGGGCTGGATGCGGGCCGCTTCGGTTGGACCGGCCCCCTGCCCATCTGGAGCTATATCCTGTTCTATGCCCTTTACCTGGCTGGCCAGGCTTTGTTCATCTGGGCGAAGACAGTCAACCGTTACTTCTCTTCCGTGGTGCGCATTCAAACCGATCGAGGGCAGCAAGTCTGCACAAGCGGTCCTTACCAATATGTCCGCCACCCTGGCTACCTGGGCGCATTGATCTATACGCTCACCGGTGGGCTTGTGCTTGGCTCGATCTATGCCGTAATCCCGCAGCTATTTTGGATCGCGCTCCTGGTCATTCGCACTGACAAAGAAGACCGCTTGCTGCAAGCCGAGCTTCCGGGATATTCTGACTACGTAAAAGCAGTGCGCTACCGGCTGATCCCGGGAATATGGTGAACGTTACCCACCCAGGTTTTCCGGCTGTCCTAATTCCTTCCACAAGTCCGAGGCCGCCTTCTGGAGCAGCATCGCGTCCATCCCCGCACAGACAAAATCATATCCAAGTTCGATCGCCTGGCGGGCCCTTTCTGCCGTCCCGGCAAAAATCCCAACTGGAATCCCAACCTCGGCGCAGGTCTGCCTGACGTATTCAATCGTCGAGCTGACGCTGGGGTCGTCCAACTGCCCCGGCTTGCCCATGCTGGCAGATAGATCGAATGGCCCGACCAGGATCGCATCGACGCCCGGCGTGTCCAGAATCGACCCCAGGTTTTCCACACCCTGGTAGTGCTCGATCTGGACCATCGTACAAATCCTTTCGTTGGCTGTCTCAAGGTACTGGTCGGTGTGAAGTCCAAAGCCCTGAGCGCGCGCCACTCCAGTGCTCCGCCTTCCCAGCGGCGGATATTTCGATAACTCTACAGCCCTCTCCGCCAGTTCACGTGAATTGACCAACGGAAAGATCACGCCGTCCACGCCAATTTCCAACACCTTCTTGGTCCAGGCCTCATCGATCGCCGGCACCCGTACCAGCACGGGGCATTCTCCCGCAGCCTGAGCCAGGATCTGGATCGTCTCGGTGCTTAAAGCAGAGTGTTCCCCATCGATCCATAACCAATCAAATCCAGCGTCGATCATAATCTCTGCTACCGATGGGTCTGCGAGCGTGATGATTGTACCTATCAGCCGCTCACCGGCCGTCAAACGTTGTCGAAACGAAAGCCCGTGGATTTTTCGCATAATCTTTCACCAGTTCAGGAAAAGCTATCGCCGTTCATCTCGTCAAGCATCTTTCACTTACTCGAGGCTATTTCCCAAAGCTCGTCCAAGAATGCCTCATTCGCGCCCCCGTACCAGGCGATCTTCCGCCGTCCCTCCTGGTCAACCAGAAAAGAGTAAGGCAGGCCGCGCGCCCCAATCCTGATCATTTCCGTCCCAGCCGGGTCAGACCAGGCTAAAAAGGTGAAGCCGTGTGCGGCGATGTATCTGGCGGCGTCTTCGGGGCCCTCGCCGGCGTTGACCCCGATAAGCACGAAACCCTCCTCC